>JAISQR010000507.1 GCA_031274035.1 Treponema sp.
GATGTGTACGCCGCGGCCTGCAAAATAGGCTCGGTAGACAAGACCGCCGTGGGCCTGACGGAGGATGACAAAAACAAGCCCGGTTATTTTGAGGCCATGTGTAACCCCATACTCCAGGCCGAGGCCTTGAACCGGGAAGGGACCGAATTAAACATTGTGATGGGCCTGTGCGTGGGGCACGATACCTTGTTCATCAAACATTCCAAAGCGCCCGTAAGCTACCTGATCGTAAAAGACCGGGTACTCTGCCATAACCCGGCGGCGGCTCTTTACGCCGCTAACGGCTATTACCGCAGGCTCATGGCGCCGGAACTGCCGAAGTCCCGCTGGGAGAAAAAGCAGGAAAACCTTGACGAGGTAACCCGCATATTTGAACAGATAAAAGGAGTCATAAAATGAAAAAACAACTTGACAAGGGGAAAAACAATTGCTAAATTCCTAGTAAATACACGTATTTTATACTACAATAAAGTACATGGTATTAATAATATTTATCCAAAGGAGTTTGATTATGAAGAACGGTAAGACGAAAGGTGTTTTGGCGCTGGTTCCGTTGGCGGCGGTGTTTCTTGCTTTGTCCCTGGGAAGTTGCAAGGCTGAGAAAACGGATACGGCGGCGGGCCCCAAGCCGCTTAAGGTGCCCGTGGCGGTTGCGAACGATTTTGTTCCTTACGCATACCTCGATGAAAACAACAACTATATCGGCTACGAGGTAGAGCTGCTTCAGGAGATTGATAAGCTTCTGCCGGAATACGAATTTGAGTATGTTACCGAAAGCGACCAGTGGATCGCCCTGACATCCGGCAAGGTGGATATCATCACCCATCAGTGGGAGAGTAACCCCAAACGGCTTGAAACCTATCTTTTCGGCAAGGAGATGATCACCACCTGGGCCAGTCATCTGGGATTCAAGCCCGGACGGACGGATCTCAACACGGCGCAGGATATGGAGGGCAAGACCATTCAGGTAGGCCAGGGTTCCGGCGCCGCTTATTTTGTGGAGACCTATAACGCCGCCCACGGCAACCGTATCAATGTGGTTTATTCCAGCGGCGGTACGGAGGTTACCCTGAGCAAACTCCAGACTGGGGCTATTGACGCGTACCTGGGGGCGCTCCGTAACCTTGAAATTACGGAGAAAAACTACAATACCACTCTGGGGAAGTCACGGGAACCGATATACAATGTCTATACCTATCTGGTTTTCCGGAAAAACGATCCCGCCGAAATTCCTATCCAGGAGGCCGCCGACCGGGCTCTCAAGACACTGCGGGAGAACGGCAAGATGAAGGAACTGTCCCTCAAGTGGCTTGGCGGCGATTTCTCCCAGTGGGGAGAGGATCATGTGGAGGATTGATTTCTTCAGCTTCAGCAGGGTAGTGGAATACTTTCCGCAGCTCCTCGCCAAGGCGCCTGTTACCCTGCTGATAGCGGCTTCCTCAACCGTTTTCGGCCTCCTGCTCGCCACGCTGATCTCTATCGTGCTGCTTTTTAAGCCGCCGGTACTGTATCAGCTTTCCCGGGTGTATATTTCCTTTATGCGGGCGATTCCCATAAACATTCAGCTTTTCATTTTTTACTACGGGCTGCCCTCAATGCTTACACCGGTACTGCGTCCCTTCGGAATAAACCCCAACCGGGCGGACGCGATTTATTTTGTCATCGCGACCTATGCTATTAGTTCCGCGGCTTTTCTTGCGGTCATGCTGTCCGCGTCTATCCGGGGAGTGGACTCAGGACAATCGGAGGCGGCCCTTTCCATAGGGATGACCCGGTGGCAGATGTTCCGCCGGGTCATTGCCCCCCAGGCGTACCACATCGCCCTGCCGGAGCTTGGCAACAATATCGTTACCAACCTGAAAAACACCGCCTTGGCTTTTACGGTGGGGGTGATAGATATGCTGGGGGTGGTCAACTCCATCGGCGCCCGTACTTTCCACCGTTTGGAAGGTTATGTCGGCGTTGCCTTCGTGTATTTTGTTATCTGCACGGCGCTGGAGAAGTTGTTTTCCGCGGTTGAGAAAAAATCCAGGCTGTTCCGGCAGGCGGGATGAGGAGACAAGATGTACCGTTTTGATTATGCTTTTTTGCTGCATGAAATATGGGTCGCCGTCAGCTATGTGCCCCTTACCCTGATGCTGGCCTCTGTTCCGGTTGCCTTCGGCTTGATATTCGGAAGCCTCTTGGCGATCATCCGGATTCATCGTGTTCCTGTTCTGCACGAAATAGTCCGGGCTTATGTGGTACTCGTCCGGGGCATGCCCATGGTACTGGTGATGCTGATTTTATATTTCAGTTTTGTCTACGGCTTCGACGCTCTGGCGGAGGCTCTGGGCTGGTCCCTGCGTTCGGGCAAGATCCCCGATCTGGTATTTGCCCTGGTAGTTTTAAGTTTTCTCGCGGTCGCCTTTATGTCGGAGTCGATACACACCGCCCTCCAATCGGTTCCGCCCGGGCAGATTGAGGCGGCCCAGTCTATCGGTATGACCGCCCCCGCTATTTACCGGCGGGTCATCATCCCTCAGGCCTTGCCGGTGGCGATCCCCATTCTGGGCAATACCCTTATCGGCCAGGCCAAGGGGACCGCCCTGGTCTATATGATCGGGGTGACCGATCTTATCACGGGGGTAAAAATAGAGGCTAACGCTACCTACCGGTATCTGGAGGCCTATATTGCCTGCGCCCTGATCTATTGGGCCCTCTGTGTGGGAATCGAACAGGGGGTACGTCTGCTTAACGCCAAGGTCCGTACCCATTACAAGGAGGTAGCCGCGTGATCGAATTGACCAACATCCATAAATCCTTTGGCAAAAACCATGTTTTAAAGGGGATCAGCCTTCAGGTGGCCGACGGGGAGGTGGTGGTGGTTATCGGGGCCTCCGGTTCCGGGAAAACCACCCTCCTCCGTTCCATCAACTTTCTGGAAAGGGCCGATGAGGGGGAAATCGCCGTGGGAGACATCCGGGTAAACACGAAACACGCTACCAAGCCCCAGATTCTGGCCCTGCGGCGGAAGACCGCCATGGTATTTCAGAATTACAACCTGTTCCGTAACCGGACCGCCCTGGAAAATGTCGCGGAGGGGCTTATCATCGTACAGAAAAAGGATCCCAAGGAGGCGCTGGAACAGGGACGTGTAATCCTGGAAGACGTGGGCCTCTCGGACAAGCTGGATCATTACCCCTCCCAGCTTTCCGGGGGTCAGCAGCAGCGGGTCGGCATTGCCCGCGCCCTGGCCCTCCGCCCGGAACTGATCCTTTTTGACGAGCCCACCAGCGCCCTGGACCCGGAACTGGTGGGGGAGGTCTTGAGCGTTATCCGTAAGATCGCTCGGCGGGGGATCACCATGATCATCGTAACCCACGAGATGTCCTTCGCACGGGATATAGCAAACCAGGTCGTGTTTATGGACTACGGCCAGGTAGTTGAACAGGGTACGCCGGACGACATTTTTTTAAACGCCAAAGAGGAACGTACCCGGCAGTTTCTGAAACGGATCATGCCGGAGTATACCTACACGATCTAAACGCAAGGAGTTAGTATGTCTGATTTTAGCAAAAGACTTCTATCGATACGGAAAAACCTTTCCCAGCGGGATGACCGGATTTATCTTAATACCGGAGTAATCGGCCCCCTCAGCGCCGCCGCAAAACTCGCGGCCGCGGAGATCCTTTTCAGCAGCGGGGAAAAAAACGGCTATCAGTTGCTTCGGGAAATTGCCGAAAAGACACGGGGGAGTCTCGCCCGGCTGCTTAACGCGGCCCCCGGGGAGATCGCCCTTAAAAACAGTACCACTCACGGCATCTACGAGGCCCTTTGGTCCCTTCCCTGGCAAAAGGGCGACGAGGTACTCATCTCCGACGTGGAACACCACGCCATTACCCGGCCCCTCCTGCAGTTGGCGGATCGTTACGGTATCGTCGTCCGCTATTTTTCTACCAAGGACGGGAAAAGCGCGGCTTCCTTCAAAGGGGCTCTTTCGGACAAGACCAGGCTGGCGGCCTTTTCCCATGTTTCCTACATTACCGGGGAGCGCATCCCCGCGAAAGAACTTATTGCCGCCGCCCATCAAAGGGGAGTCCCGGTACTGATCGACGGCGCCCAGGCTGTTGGAGCTGTCGATGTGGACCTAAAAGATTTGGATGTGGATTATTACAGCCTGCCGGGGCAAAAGTGGCTTTTCGGCCCCCAGGGTTCCGCCGCACTGTTTGTCCGTCAAGATGTTCTGGAGCAATACAAACCGGCGATCAACGATACGGAAAAACCCTATCCTTATCAGAATGAAAAAATCGCCATTGACATCCGCCGTTTTGAACCCGCCCTGCCGAACAGTTTTGTTCTGGCGGGCCTCGGCGCTTCGGTCGATTGGTTCCTTGAGGAGGTTGGAAAAAAGGATGCCTTCTCGACCATAGCCGATACCGTTTCCTATGTCCGCAATCAACTGGCTTCGATCGAGGACATAAGCCTTATCACCCCGGATAGTTTTGCCGGTCTCGTCGCTATTAAGGTACTCAAAAAGGACCCCAAGGAATTACTAAGCTATTTGGGGGAACAAAAAATATTCGCCCGTACCGTGGACCCTTTCGGCTATCTCCGGCTCTCCTTTTCGTATTTTGTTACCCCGGAAGAAACGGACCGATTGCTGACAAGCATCCGAACCTTTTTGAGTCAATAATTAGAGACCTCTCAAGTCCCCCGTAGAATTAAATACGGCTGCCCTGTTCTTCGGGCAGGGTAACCATACCGCCGGCTACCGCTCCCTTCGCAGGTAACTTAATATTTATACCTTGCAAACTCCCAAAGGAGCCCCGTCAATCGGAATTTTTGCATAAATATGCAAAAATTCACCAAAGTCCCACAGGCTCCTAGCCCTTTCTGTTATAGAGCGTGATATATTCAATATATTTTTCAAAATTCTTATCCAAAATTGGGGGGATAACAGCAAGACCGACAGTAAAACTGGAAATAGAGATCTGTACCCACCGTATTTCAACATTTACCTCAAAGGAAGCAACATCGGCAAAATCTTTAGGGGCAACAAATATATGGTATACCCTTCCTTCCTCCAGCAAGGCATATATCTTGCTTTCCATCTGGAAGCCGCCTATACTGATATTGCGGAGAACAGCCTGACCTTCAAGTCCGTTTATACGGATGTATGCCTTGCACTCATAGCGGGGCGCACGGGGTTTTTCCTTAGCAGAACTGACCGCGGCTTCTTTTTTCTTCTTGAATAGCGCCATTCTTTTCCTCCAAATAAATTATTTAGCATCATCAGGAACGGCCAGGTATATCCCTGCCGATATTTTTCTAATCACTTCAAGGGAGGCGGCTATTCCTTTGCCTGCATTCTGTATATCCAGTACGCCAACGTTTATATCCTGGGATGTACTTTTCAGACTGTTTACGGCGGTATGGATAGAACCGCTTTCCTCTTGTATTTTTCCCGATCCTTTGCGCACCTGTTCGGTTGTTTCCGTTAAAGAACCCAGCGCATTCAGTATCTGTGAACCGTTGGAAGCCTGAGCCTCCACCGCCATATTTACAGAACTAAAGGAAGTCTGCATGTCAGTCACTTCCTTAAACATTCTTCCCATTGTAGCTACCGTTTCCGCAGAGACGTTCCGTATCTTTTCTATACCGCCCCTCATGTATTTTATCTCATTCGATATGGATGCCGATTCCTTGTTCGACGATTCGGCAAGGCTCCGCACTTCCCCGGCTACTACGGCAAAACCTTTCCCCGCCTCTCCCGCGTGGGCTGCTTCTATTGCCGCATTCATTGCAAGGATATTCGTCTGAGATGCAATGTTCACAAGAGCCGCGTTCGCTTCTTCAAGGAATGCCGATTGTTCCGCTATATGGCCCAATTCATCGTTTAGGGAGGTAAGCATCTTCTGACCGGCTGCCGACGCATTGCTTAATCTTCCGGTAATATCATTAACCTGATGAACGATCCGCCGCACAGACTCAATATCCTTGACCATCTGTTCTATAGATTCCGACGACCGTGAAATATTTTGTCCCTGGATATCCACCGCTTCTTCCAAGGAATGAATATGACCTATGATCTGTTCTACCGAATCAGCGGTTTGAAGAAGGTTTTTCATCTGGGTATCGGTCTTGGACTGTACCGAAGTTATATTGGCTGTAATTACATCAAGCTCATGGGAGGAATCTCTGATGGCAAGCTGCATATTCTCGCTGATATTCTTCTGTCCTATGTGTTCATTGGATAATCTGCCCAGGGTCTTTTTTAGTTCGATACGGATTCTGTCAAGCGCCCGTTGCAGATCGCCGATTTCATCATTGCGTCCGGGAGGAATCTCCACATCAAACTGTAAAGCCGCCAGCGCCTCGGCAACAACCATGATTTGTCCTACCGGCTTGATAATGAGGGATGACAGCAGAACTAAGATCAGGATGATTGCAGTAACGATGGCTCCTATCCCTATAATGACGGCATTGAAGATCATCTGGTTTATACCCTCAAAGAATTCTTCACTCTCAACAACGCCTATCAGAATCCAGTCTGTTTCGGGTATAGAGGCATAAGCCCCCATTATAGTTTTATTGTTTAAGGTATACCCGGCAACACGACTGTTAAAATTCAGTACATTTTGTGTAAAATGCGACAAAGAATTATATGCAGGATCCGTTTTTGCCGCTTCAATAGGATTAAACTGCTTCAATACCAGATTGCTGTCCGCGTGGGCGACAAAAGTACCGGAAGAATTTATCATATAAACATAGCCGGTCCTCCCCATATTGATTGTTTTAAATTTTTCCCAAAATATAGCGCCGTTCCGCCTCCCTATAAGAACGCTTGCAACCTCATTATTAGTTATAATAGGCGTAGCAAACATGATAACCGGCTGATTGGTTACTAAACTAATAAGGACATCAGAGACAACCTGTTCTCCGGCCAGGGAACGTTTAATATAATCCCGCTCTGCAAGGTTCGCTAAATTATCTTCCTTAATATAATGGGCTATGCCGTCTTTGCCTACAATGCCGAAATCAAGGTAATGGTACGTTTCAATATCCGGTAACAAACTGACCTTCTGAGCATCCCAATCCATACTTTTGACACTTTCGCGTTTTGTCAACTCATTCAAAATCTTCATATCCGCATTGATAATACTATCATAAATGAGGTCGGCGGCTAGTTTAGTTTTTTCCTGAAGAGATTTTTCCGCAATGTTGCGAACAATGCCGGCAGCGGCAATAACGGAAGCCGCCCCCATACAGGCCATCATAACAAAGATAAGAATCCCTATCCACAACGATACTTTGAGAGATAATTTCATAATTATCCTCCATAAAAAATAACGATAGTTAAAGGACCCTTCTGAAAACTTTAGCCGGTATTTTAGAGACTTGCCTTAGAAACTTCCTTATATATAAAAGATACTGTTTTATTGGTTCATTTTCAAGAATTATAATTTACAAATGAAAGCCCTATCTCAAACATAATTTTAAGGCTGGTCTGCCGTTCTTCAGCGCTCATACCCTTGCCGGTTACGTTAGAATCGGAACAGGTAAGAATAGTGAGGGCCCTTTTGCCAAGGTATGCGGCATTGCAGTAGAGTGCGTAGGATTCCATATCAGTTCCGCCGCAGCCAAGACGCGCCCACTTCTGCCAGCCCTCGTCTCCTTCGGCGCTGTAGAGAGAGAAAAGGTCCGAGGAAAAAACATTCCCCACCCAGTAGCGGCAGCCCAGTGAGCGGGCCGCCGCTACCCCATGCTCAAGGAGGCTGTAATCCGCGCAGGCCGAAAACGTACCCTCCAGCTTGTACTGATGGGCATAGTTAGAATTACTTGAAGCCGCCAGTGCAAAGACTAGATCCCCCACCTCAACACAGGGCAGCAATCCGCCGCAGGTTCCAATACGGATGATGTTCTCTACCCCGTAATGATTGAACAACTCGAAGGAATAGATGCCTATGCTGGGTCCACCCATGCCGGAACCCATTACCGAAAGCGGCTTACCCCGGCAGGTTCCGGTATAGGCCAGCATGTTCCTTACGCCGCTTAACTCGCGGACATTTTCCAGATAGTTTTCCGCAAAATACTTAGCCCGTAAAGGATCGCCGGGCATAAGAACCGTCTTTGCAAAATCGCCCATCTTCGCACTGTTGTGCGGTGTGGCTTCGTCAGGTTTGTATATATCGTGCATAAATTTTCCCCATATTAAGGCGGTTTTCGCAGGAACTTCGTTTCCGCGCCGCGTGTTTTGAAACCGGTTCTATTATTCTAACTTTTCCCCTTATCGTAAGGCTGTCCCGAAGAACGCGGCGCATAGTCCTTGCCGCTGAATATCACAAGGGTTATCAGGGTGATAAGGTAGGGAAGGGCGCTGAAAAAGTCTGCGGTAAGGAATTTAAGCGTATCCACATTCCCAACAATATAAACCGCAAGGGCTGAAGCCGTCCCGAACAGGAAAGACGAACCGAGTATGCCCAAGGGCAGCCAGCGCCCAAAGGAAACCGCGGCCAGGGCAATAAAGCCCTTACCGTTTATTGTGTTGACCGCAAACTCGGTGGTCTGCGTCAGGACTATACCGGCGCCGGCCAAGCCCGCAAGCGCGCCGGAGATGAGCACGGCTATGTAGCGTATCCTGATTACATCAACACCGGCAGAGGCCAATGCCTGGGGATGTTCACCGCAGGCGCGGAGCCGGAGGCCCCAGGGCCGCTTGTAAAGTATAAACCAGGCAAGAAAGAGAATGATTACCGCTATCCAGACCGTAGGATAGAGGCCGCCAAGGGAAGACTGCATACCCATTCTGTAGGGCAGGGTCCTCTTCTGCTGGAAGATTATTTGGCAGAAGAAAACAGTTATCCCGTTGGCAAGGAGGTTGATGCCAGTACCGGATATCACCTGATCGGCCCGCAGTGTAATGGACGCAAAGGCATGTATAAGGGAGAATATACAGCCGCACACGGCGGCGGCAAGCAGGGCAAGGGGGATTGAAAAACCGATAACCGGCTCCAGAAGTACATGGGTCGCAGCCGCCGTCATCGCGCCTATGGTCATAAGCCCTTCCAGCGCAATGTTGACCACGCCCGAACGTTCACATATCATCCCGCCCGTTGCCGCTATCAGTATGGGCGCAACGATCATCAAGGTTGAAGGAACCATGTTCAGTATTGTTTTTAGGATATCCGTCATATTCGCCTCACTCTCCGCCCTTTGCTCTTCGAACCTTTTCTTTCATCTGCCATTCTATGATGATCTTTACCCCTGCCCGCAGGGATATAAACACCACAACTATACCCAGGATTATCGAGGTTATCTCGTCGGGAAGGCGTCTGGACTGCATGAGGGGCTGGGCGGATTTTAGCATACCGAAAAGGAGCCCCGAAAGCGCGGTGCCCCAGGCGGTACTGTTCCCCACAAGCGCCACCGCTATGCCGTCAAAGCCGTAACCGTCTTGAACGGCAAGAACCCGTCCGGCCGAGAAGCTGCCCAGAGAGACTACAGCCCCGGCCAGGCCCGCAAAGGCGCCTGAAATAGCCATAGCCGTAGTAATGTTTGCGTTCACATTGATACCGCCGTAACGGGCGGCGTCCTTATTAAGGCCGGTGGCCCGCAAACCATAGCCCAATCTCGTCTTGTCCATCACTATCCAGAAGAAGACGACCGCCGCGATAGTAAGGAAAAGCCCGTAGTTCAGCCGCGACTGATTGGTGATAGTACGGAGGAGGGGGCTTGCGATCATTGCGGTTTCGGGGAAATTCGGCGTCCTGAAGGTATTACTGCCGGGAATCTGTAGGGTAAGATAGCGGGAACCGTAGAGCGCAATGTAGTTCATCATAATAGTCGCAACCACTTCGGAAACACTGAACCTTGCTTTGAAGTAGCCGACTATACCGCCCCAGAGCGCGCCCGCCGCTATGGCTGCGATCACGGCAAGAACCCAGTGCAATACCGGAACCTGCGGACCGTAGAATGCGACAAACTGGGCGGCGGTCAGCCCTACCGCATACTGTCCCTCCGCGCCTATATTGAACAGCCCGGTCCTGGCGGCAAAGGCCATAGAGTAGCCGCAGAGGATAAGGGGCAGGGAACTGACCAGCCATTCCCCAATATAGCGGACGTTGTGCATGTTGGACATGCCCCAGCGCCGAAGGTCAAGACCGGTTAATACTTGGAGTATGGCGGAATACATGCCGCCCGGATTCCGCCCCACAAGCAGGATAAGGATGGTTCCAACAAGGAAGCCTAGAATGACCACAGCCGCCGATATAAGGCCGTCGGAACCGGTAAAGGTTTCAAGAATACGGCTGCGTACATCACCGATCCCGGCGCCGGAATCCGCGGTTTTTTCCTTCTTAGCCATTACGCACCCTCCCTTGAACGGTTTCTGTGGAAGCGCCGCTTCTATAGGAAGCGCCGCCCGCGGAAACCGCTACGCCTGCCATCATTGCCCCAATGCGCCGCTCATCCGCTTCTTCCGCCGGAATTACCCCTACTACAGAACCCTTGGAAACCGCGGCTATACGGTCGCAGAGGTCAAGAATCTCATCCAATTCAAAGGAAACAAGAAGCACCGCCCGGCCCTTGTCCCTTTCCTCAATAATACGGCGGTGTATATACTCAATAGCCCCTACATCAAGGCCGCGGGTCGGCTGGGATACGATAAGAAGCTCGGGGCTCTGGTCTATCTCGCGGGCAATGACTACCTTCTGCTGGTTTCCGCCCGACATAGACGCAGCCTTGGTCGCCGGTCCGTTCCCCGCCCGTATGTCAAACTGGCCGATAAGATCCTCCGCATGTCCTATTATAAAAGGAAACCGCAAGAAACCTATACGGTTTGAATAGGGCGCCTTTCGGAAATTTTTTAGAATAAAGTTTTCATCAACCCTGAAATCGAGGACAAGGCCGTGCTTGTGGCGATCCTCCGGTACAAGACCGATGCCCCGCTCGTTCCGGTTCCGTATGCTTTCATGGTTCAACTCCCTGCCTTTAAGGAGAATACGCCCTGCTTTAACCGGCAGCAGGCCCGAAATTGCGGCAACCAGTTCCGACTGCCCGTTGCCGTCCACACCGGCAATGCCCACTACTTCGCCGGAGCGCACGTTCAGGGAAAGATTCTGCACTGTCGGAACCCCTTTGGAGCCGATTACCGTAAGGTTTTCTATTTCAAGGACAACGCCTCCGGGGTCCGCCTTTTTCTTGTCGATACGGAAATTAACTACCCTGCCGACCATCTTTTCCGCCAGTTCGCTTTCGTCTACATCGGCTACATTGACCGTATCTATATATTTGCCCCTGCGCAGTACCGTACACCGGCTTGCCGCGGCTTTAATTTCTTTAAGTTTATGCGTAATAAAAACAATGGTCTTGCCTTCCGCTTTAAGGCGGCGGAAGATAGCCAATAGTTCGTCGATTTCCTGGGGGGTAAGCACCGCAGTCGGCTCGTCAAAGATAAGTATATCGGCATCACGGTAGAGGATCTTAAGAATTTCAACACGCTGCTGCATGCCTACCGTGATATTCTCTATACGGGCCCTCGGATCAACCGCGAGCCCGTAGGTTGCGGAAAGTTCCGCGACACGCTTTTCAGCGGTACGCAGGTCCAGATTCCCCCGCCGGTTGACGGGCTCAAGGCCAAGTACAATGTTTTCCGTAACGGTAAAATTATGAACCAGCTTAAAATGCTGGTGTACCATGCCGATTTTTAGGGCTGTTGCGTCATTGGGACTATGGATATGCACTTCCTTGCCCCGTATCTTAATAGTACCGGCATCGGGCTCGTAGAGCCCGAAGAGAATGGACATAAGGGTAGACTTTCCCGCGCCGTTTTCCCCCAGTAAGGCATGTATCTCCCCCTGGGCAACCTTTAGGCAAACCTTATCATTTGCGATAACACCAGGAAAAACCTTGGTGATATCGATCATCTCTATGGCAAGATCACTCATACAGCCCCCCTTTGGCCGGCATATTCGGCAGCCGCGGACGCTTTGTGTCCGATTAACGGCTGCCGAATATGCCGCTGCCCTCGATTATAACCTATAAACTCTTAACAGACCCCCGCCGGAGGCGCCGCCTCAGACGGGGACGCCGTGGGTTAATCGTCAAGGGCCTTGAGGTCCTGGGGAAAGCCCGGAAGCCTTTTCGCCGCCGCATTGGTGGAGGCAATCTGGATTTTTCCGTCTATTATATCCTGCTTAACCTTTTCAACCTGATTTTTGATATCCGCGGTCATTGCGCTATTCGTCGTTGAATAGCCTACGCCTCCGGCCTTCATATCCAAGGTGATAACTTCGCCCTTAAAGGTCTTGTTTTTTACCAGGTTAAGCCCGTATTCAAGGCTCGTCTCAACCATTTTGAGCATGGAGGTAAGCACCGCGGATTCGGTAGCGGTGTAAAGCCCTTCTTCGTGCTGATCGGAATCTACGCCGATGGCCCATACATTCCTGCCCTGCTGACGGTATTCCTTTGCCTGGAGGATAGTCCCATTCCCGCTGCCGCCGGCCGCCGAATAGATGGCGTATACCCCGCTGTCGTACCAGTTCTTGGCCTGGGTCTTGGCAAGCGCCGGATTCCCCCAATCGTTTACATAGTAATCGACAATCTGGGCGTTGGGAATAACCGAAAGTACACCCTGGACAAAGCCTACTTCAAACTTGGTGATGGTAGCGCCGGGAATGCCGCCGATAAAGCCGAACCTGGGGTTGGCTATATTGTCGGCCTTAGCCTTTAAAGCCGCCGCTACCCCCACAAGGTAGGAACCTTCATGTTCCGCAAAGATAACTTTCAGGACATTGGGAAGATTAACCCAGTCAACATCCACAATCATGTAGTTCTGATTGGGATTCTGACCAGCAACCTGGGCCAGGGCGTCGGCAAAGGTAAAGCCGGTGGTAACGATAAGATCGTAGCCTTCATCAGTTGCCTGCCTGATATTGGGTTCGTACATATCCTGGGTCTGGGCTGTTACCACATCGTAGAATCTTCCGCGCTGTTTCTGTTCCTGCCACGTATCGCCGTAAAATTTCAGGATACCCCGCCAGGCCGCCGCATTGAAAGACTTGTCGTCAATACCGGTTGCGTCGGTTAAAAGCCGCACCGTAACGTTCTGGCCCCTCGAAGCCCCTGTCTGTTGGTTGGCGTTGGCAAACAACGACAGCGAAACAATCCCCGCCAAAATCAACATGAATAAACCTTTTTTCATCACATTTCCTCCTTGGAAAAATTTAATTAAGGGGTTAAACTATCCTTAATTTAAGGGAAAAAGCGGGATGCAAGCCGCTTTTTCCAAAACCTTTCCTAAAACTAACCGAGTTTTGGAAAAGGCTCCAATATCTATTTATATAAAGAATAGTATTCTTTATGCTCAAGGTCAAGAAAGGGAAAAGGGGAAAATAGAGAGAAACGCAATTTTTTTTACTTGGACGGCCCCTATATCTTTATAAAAAGTTGAAGTATAATGCCCTATGCAAACAGAAAAGCTGTACTATAGCATACCGCTTATTGGTAGTTTAAAAGCTGAAATAATGGAAATTATCCCCTACGGAGAAGGTTCTTCGTTCGGGGCCTGTGCCGCCGTAGTGCTGGACAGGACTATCTTTTATCCTGAAGGCGGCGGACAGAATGCGGATCGCGGTACGATTAACGGTATCGCCCTTCTGGACGTGCAGGAGAAGGACGGCCGCATACTCCACATCCTGTCCTCTGATAAGGGCCTTGTACCGGGTCCCGCCGAACTTGTCCTTGACACACGCCGCCGCCGCGACCTGACCGTGCAGCATACGGCGCAGCACCTTCTCTCCGGTACTATTCTTCGTTTAAGCGGAAAACCGACCTTATCTATGCACCTGGGGGATGAAGCCTGTACGATAGATGTTGGCAGCCTTGATGTACCGGAAACCTTGCTGCTTGAAGCGGAAGACGCGGCTGCCCGTATAATTGAAGAGGATCATCCGGTTATTATTCACTTTTGCCCGCCTGAAGATATAGGCTCCTTTCCCCTGCGGAAAGTTCCGCCCCAGGGGGAAGAGATCATCCGCGTGGTGGAAATTGAAGGGAACGATTTTTCCCCCTGTTGCGGAACCCACTGTGCGTCTACCGGCCGGATACTCATGCTCAGGATACTCAGTGCGGAAAAGCACCGGGGCATGACCAGGATCAGCTTCATCGCCGGCCTCCGCTGCCTCTACGACAGCCGTATGCTCAGAAAGAACGTGGAGGTAATCTCCCGCGCCCTCAAGACCCCGGCGCCGGAAACCGGAAGCGCTGTTCTTGCCCTGCTTGAAAAAACCGCGGGTCTTGAAAGGCAGATCAAGACATGCGAAGAGGAAAATGCCGTGTTTAAGGCTAAGGCCATGCTGCATCGTGCGGGCATTGTACCGGATGCAGTATCCGCAGCCGCTGGAACTCCCGCGGAACCGGAAGGCGCCCCGGTAGAAGGTTCCGCGCTTAGGCTGCTTGTTGAGCGTATCCCCGCCGGTATTGACGAAGCCCTCCTTATAGGCAGGGCGGCGCAGAAATTAAGCGGCGCGGCGTTTGTCCTTATTTCAGAACGCGATCTGAAATTTGCCGCCTTCTGTTCCGCAAAAGACGCGGATCTCCGGGCCTTGCTCAAGGCGCCTATGGAAGCGCAGGGGGGCCGGGGCGGAGGCAGTTCTTCATTTTTCCAGGGGCTGTTTCCGAATGCGGGGGCGCTGTCGGCCTTTACCAATAGTATAAAACGAAACGGATGACTCCCATTCCGGGCGGTTGTTAGAACCTGTCTAAAATCTCTTAATGAGAACGGCAATAAGCGCGATAACTACAATTTGCATGGAATTGTGGCGTTTACGCTCGCAGTTTTTCCACAATCTGCGCGCCTTGTCCAACCACCCGA
>JAISQR010000571.1 GCA_031274035.1 Treponema sp.
TCGCTGATGGTTCGCAGCCCGTAGCGTTCATAGTAGCCGGGGAACCACTTTTTGAAAGTATTTAAATCGTCATATAAAAGGCCGGAAGCGGCGGACAGGCCGGAGCCTGCGCCGGTGAGGATGAAGTCCGCTTTTGTTAGAGCGGCTTTGATAGCCTGTATCTCATCGGCTAAATCAGTATTGAAAATATCCATAATCTTTAATTACCCCCCAATGTCTTGTACGGCAGAAGGTTCCACCCCCGATTAATTGCGGCATAAACTGTTTTCATATTTCCAGATAACTCATATACAATAAATTAGACAGGAAGCAGTTGTTCAAATGTTTTTACGCTCACCTCCGTGAAGTCATCTATCACCAAATCGGCTTGCGACAAGGCTTCGCGCGGCATGATTTGCGTAATGGCTATCACTTTCATCTTAGCATTACGCGCCGCCTCAATTCCTGTCAGGGCATCTTCTACCACTACGCACTGCGCGGGAAGAAGGTTCATGGCTGCCGCTGCCTTGAGAAAAACTTCGGGGTCCGGCTTCCCCTTTTTTACCTGCGACGAGTTAATAACCGCCTTGAAATACGTGCGGATGTTGAGTCCGTCAAGCACCAAGTCGATATTTTCGTCGGGAGCTGATGAGCCAACGCATAGAGGAATGTTATGCATTTGCAGTTGCCCGAATAAGGTGTCCAATCCTTTGCTCAGCGCGATGTGCGGACGGTAGAGTTTGCGGTATAGCGCTTCTTTTTCGTGTGAAAATTCCACTATTTTTTCGGCAGAAATATCGCTGCCAAACAGAAGGCGCATGATGTCTTCGTTCGTTTTTCCGTTTATTTTTTCCAGAAATTCTTCATTGCTCATACTGATATTGTGGCGCTCGCTGAATGCCCTGAACGCCTGTATATGGTAGGGCATGTTATCAATGATAGTGCCGTCCATATCAAAAATCACACCGAATTTTTTCAATCCCATTGTCGGAATATCACTTCTTTTGTTTGTTCTGTCTGTCATAAGATTATCCCCTTTTTTAATTATCCTCCAATGTCTTGTAAGGCAGAAGGTTCCACCCCCGATTAATCGCGGCATAAACTGTTTTCATATTTTATGGCAAATCCTCAATGTCTTTTAGCGTTGGAGGTTCCGCCCCCCGGCGGGAACACACGATAGACGCCGCCTTGTTGGAAAAATAAAGGGCATTGTACAGTTCAGTCTCCGTAAGCGCGGATAGCGCGGCGGAAGACATTTTCCCGTGCATTTCAAGCCACGCGAGAAAGGCGCCGTGAAAGGTATCCCCCGCGCCTATGGTATCCGCCACAGGCAAATCCACCACCGGCGCGATCACCCGCATGATGCCGCCCTTTTCCCCGCGGAGCAGAGCGCTGGCGCCGTCCCGCCCCAGGGTAACAAGAACGAGGCGGGGGCCGGCGGAGATAATTTTTTCCAGAGCGTTTTCAAGCTCCATGCCGGGATAGAGAAAATCAATATCCGCGTTTGAGATTTTCACTATCGTGGAAGCGGCCAGCCACTGTTCATACCGCCGGGTATAAGAGGCGCGGTCCCGGATCATGAAGGGCCGTATGTTAGGATCAAAAGAAATCATTGCCCGGCCCTTTTCACGGCACACCAAAGATTCGATGGCGGAAGCTACGGGTTCCATGGTCAAGGCGATGGAACCGAAAGCAATACAGCGGGTCTCCTCCGGCAGACGGGCAGGGATGTCATCTTTTGAGAGGGAACGATCCGCCGTACCTTCGGTATAAAAGATATATCCCGGCTCCCTGCCTTTTTCAAGTTTCACAAATGCCAGGGTTGAATTTTCATTGGACCGGACGATCAAATCGGTTCCCACCTGGTTTTTCTCCAGATGATTGATTAGAATTTCCCCAAAGAAATCCCGTGAGAACCTTCCCAAACACGACACTTCCGTTTTTAGCCGCGCCGCCGCAATGGCGGTATTGTAAGGGCTGCCGCCGGGAGCGGGGTAAAAGCCGTCATTCCTGGGCACCATATCTATCAACGCTTCACCGCATACTAAAATCATTTTTCCCTCTCATTGACAATGATAAGCGCCATCCACAATCAGATCGGAACCATTGGTGTAACCTGATTCCGCCGATGCCAGATAGATAACCGCCCCGATAAGTTCTTCGGGCTTGCCCATGCGGTGGTTTGGAATCAACGGCATCCAGGCATCCTTCAATTCCTGCGGAGTATCAACGCTCATAGGTGTGGCAATATATCCGGGGCTCAGGCTGTTCACCCTGATGCCGTACGGAGACCACTCGACCGCCAGTGAGCGGGTCAGATGGATAAGGGCAGCCTTTGAAGCGTTATACGAAGCCTGCCACTGGGGTACGTTCACGATAGTCCCGGACATGGACGCCATGTTGATGATGCTCCCCTTAATGCCTCTTTCTATCATGATTTTTCCGGCGGCCCGGGCGACAATATATTCACCGGTCAGATTTATGTCAATTACTTCGCGCCATTCGGCAATGCTCGCTTCCAGCGTTGATTTATGAATACAAATCCCCGCGTTATTAAATACAATATCAACCGCGCCGCTTCTTTTCAGAACATCCGCAAATGCGGTGTCCACCTCGTTTTCTTTGGTAACATCCGCCCGGAGGCTGTAAGCCCTGCCTCCGGCGGCTTCGATGTTTTTTACGGTTTCGTCCGCGCCGGTCCGCGAGATGATCGCGATTTCGGCGCCCGCCTTCGCCAGCCCCTCCGCTACAACCTGACCGATACCGCGCCCGCCGCCGGTAACCACCGCTATTTTTCCCTTCAAGCCAAATAAGTCATCCAGATAACTCATATTCATGCTCTCCTTAATACTAAAATCATTACCCTGGCTTCGCGGGGGCTTGCAGGAACCTAATCGAGAATTTGCCGCTCTTTTGCATACAGTCAAAGGCCACCGCCGCGAATAGCACCAGGCCCTTGGTTACCATCTGTACATACTGGCTTACATCGAGAAGTACCATGCCGTTGCTTAATACGCCGATAATAAAGACCCCGGCTACCACGTTGGAAATTTTCCCGTAACCGCCGTTTACGCTGACCCCGCCCAGGACCGCCGCGGTAAGGATATCAAATTCAAAACCTTTTCCCGCCAGGGGCTGCCCGGAATTGGTCCGTGACAACATTACTATTCCCGCGATCCCGGCAAAAAGGCCGGAGAGGGTATAGGCCAGGTATTTAACCATTTTGACGTTGATCCCTGACAAATTGGAGGCTTCTTCATTGCCTCCCACGGCATAAAAATACCGGCCAAAGTAGGTAAAATTCAGAATGAAAAAACCGATGCCCAATATAAAAATCATAATGATCACCGGGATGGGGACGATCCCCACGTAGCCTTGTCCTATGGCTGCGAAGGACTCGGGGAAACCGAAGATCGGGATGCCTTTGGACGCAATGTAGGCCAGGCCCTCAAGGATGGTCATGGAACAAAGCGTAACGATGAGGGGCGGCATGGCAAGGTTGGCGATTGCCAGGCCGTTCACAAAACCCAGGACGGTACTTAACATAATACCCAACAGGGAAGCCATGAACGGGTTTATACCGCCCTTTACCATGAGCCAGGCGGAAACGATGTTCACCAGGGTTATTTGAGAACCGATGGAAAGATCAATTCCCCCCAGGAGCAAGGCAAAGGTCATGCCCACCGCCGCAATGCCCAGCATGGAAACCTGCCGGGCCACGTTAAATAAATTGGATGGCGCTAAAAAGGCTTCGCTGGAAACCGCAAAGAACACCATCAACACAATGAGTACCAAAAAGATACCATACCGTTTAAA
>JAISQR010000581.1 GCA_031274035.1 Treponema sp.
CCACCGCCTCCTTCACCGACCAGGCTTCCGCCGAAACGGGGGTAATAATGGGCATTTGCAGCATACCGTCATTCTGGGCGAGGGCCGCGCTTTTAACCCGCTCCATGGTGGAGGCCACATATTCAAACCCGTACCCCGCGGCGGCGGAACCAAGGTTCATAACCAGGCTTTCGCTTCCCACCCCGAGCTGGGAGATAAGGACGTTAAGCTGCTTCGCCAGGTTAATATCGACTGAAGATTCCGCCGCGATTTTCTGTCCGTAGGCCATAACCGCCGCCACCGCGACGGCCTTGTAATTTTCCTCCCGGGCGGACAGGAACAGGGCGTTTTTACCCTGGAGGGCTTCGGCGATTTTTTCAAAAAGTTTCCCGTCTTTTTCGATGTTTTTGCTGCCCTGGATAACCAGGGGCAGGGTAAGCGCCCCGGCGACTTCTTTGCACAGGGCGGCACAATCCTCGACGGAGGTATTTTTCCCGTTGGGGTCGGCGCTTTCCAGAACCAGGCAGACAAAATCCGCCCCCGGCATCCGGCAGGCCCGCTCCGCCGCCTCCGCCACGGTCCCGGCGCCTGAATAAAAGGCGGCGACGCCGGGTATATCCCTTTCCGGGCCGAGGTCGGAAATTTCCACCCCCACCCTGGGGGGGTTCTTAAAGGGGGCGTCAAAACTGTACAGGGGGAATACTTGTTCGCCGCCCAGGGCAAGGGCGGCGTCTCCCGTACCTATGACCACCTCTTTTATGGAGGCCGTGAATTTTTGGGGAACAGGCTTAAACGGCATAGGGCTCTCTCCTTTTAATGATACCTAGAGTTTGTTGCGCTTCGCGCATAAAACCTCAGAAAACCATCGATCAGGTGGTTTTTTACCTTACAAACTGCGTAAGGGGCCGGATGATCGTGGATATTTTTGCATATTCATGCAAAAATTCACCAAAGTCCCACAGGCTCCTAGGGGTGCGTCTGGTGCTGGCCGATACAAACCCGGAAGTAGATACAATTGCGAAGAAATGGGGGTACTGGCACCTTGGCATACCAGGGGACGTGCGCAGCCGTGATTATGCGCGAGATGTTATAGAAACCGCAGTCGGGTACAATTTTAATGAAAGGGTGGATATTCTTGTGAACAGCGCAGGTATAGTTGCCCTGGACAATGCCGAAACTTTAAGTGAAGAGGACTGGGACAGGACCATAGATATTAACCTGAAAGGCAGTTTTTTAATGGCCCAGGCCTTTGCCAACCATCTGATAAAAACCAAACGGCCGGGTTGTATCGTTAATATAGCGTCCCAGGCGGGTGTGATTGCCCTGGATCGTCATGCTGCCTACTGCGCCAGCAAGGGCGGCATCATTGCTATGACCAAAGTACTGGCCCTGGAGTGGGCGAAATACGGCATCCGCGTTAACTGTATCTCGCCTACCGTGGTACTTACCGAACTTGGACATAAGGCTTGGGACGGGCCTGTAGGCGAGGCTTTCAAGAAGGAGATACCCGCGGAGCGTTTTGCCGAACCTGACGAAATTGCCAGTATTATCGCTTTTCTGTGCAGTAATGCCGCGTCCATGATCACCGGTCATAATCTGGTGGTAGACGGCGGGTACACCATTAAATAGGAGAAAGAAGTATGCAGCGTATAGTAAACGATCCTGATAATATTGTGGACGAGATGCTCAGCGGTTTTTTGAAGGCCCATCCTGACATTGTAACAAGTACAGAGAATCCCCGTGTTCTCAAGCGTGTGGATCTTCCCGGGGATAAGGTTGGTATAGTAACCGGCGGCGGCAGCGGTCATAAGCCCGCGTTTATCGGTTATCTTGGACGGAACCTCTGCGACGCGGCTGCCGTAGGGGAAGTCTTTACAAGCCCCAGCGCGGATGCTTTTCTTGACGCCTTCCGCGCCGCCAATCAGGGCAAGGGTGTAGCCTGTCTCTACGGCAACTATTCGGGCGACAATATGAACGTTAAAATTGCCGTAAAGATGGCAAAAAAAGAAGGTATTGAGGTTAAAACCGTTGTTGCCAATGACGACGCGGCTTCCGCGCCCAGGGATCAGATGAAAAAACGCCGGGGGGTAGCCGGTGAAGTGCTGATGTGGAAGGCGGGCGGGACAAAGGCCGCTCTAGGGGCAAGCCTTGATGAAGTGATTGCGGCGGCTCAAAAGGCCATAGACAATACCCGCAGCATAGGCATAGGTCTTAGCCCCTGCACGCTGCCCGCGGTGGGGCATCCGAACTTCGAGATAAAGCCGGGGACTATGGAAGTGGGCATAGGCCATCATGGGGAAAAGGGTACGGAGGTCTGCCCTCTGGAGAATGCCGCTGATATGGCCAAACGTATGTGCGGTATCGTGCTGGACGATTTGCCCTTCGCCGCAGGCGACGAAACCGCGGTTTTGGTATCGGGCCTGGGGGCCACGCCTATCATGGAACTTTATGTGTTCTACAGCGAGGCGGAGAAGATCATCAGGGAAAAGGGGATAAAGATACACCGCAGCTATGTGGGCAATTTTTTTACCTCCCTTGATATGATGGGCGTTACCCTTACGGTGATGAAGTTGGATGAGGAACTGAAAAGCCTTATAGATGCGCCCTGTTACAGTTCCAGCTTAAAGCAGAGGTAGAAATGGCTGTATTTTTGAATAAGGATGGGAAGGCTGTCCTGCTTGCCATGATAGAAGCGGTGCGGCAGAACAGGGATTACCTTTCCGAGCTTGACGGCCTTACCGGGGACGGGGATCACGGGGTGAACATGAATAAGGGGTTCAGTCTGTTCGCCGAAGGCATGGCCGGTAAGGATTTGAGCTTTACCGAGGGCCTTGATGAATTGGGGATGCTCCTCTTTAGTAAGATAGGCGGATCGATGGGCCCCATCTACGGGACCATCTTTACCCAGATGGCCGAAACCGGCGAAGGTATAGAGAGCATTGGTACTTCGGAACTGGCCGCCATGCTCCGGGCGGGCCTCCTTGCCCTCTACGACCTGGTAGAAGCCCGCCCGGGGGATAAGACCCTGGTAGATACCCTTGCGGCGGTCTGCGACTCGATGGATCGTAATGCCGAGGCTGAAAAAGATCTGCTTGCAAGCCTTGAAGAACTAAAGACAGCCGCTCAGGCCGGCCTTGAATCAACCAAGGAACTGGAAGCAAAATTCGGCCGTTCCTCAAGGCTGGGCGAACGCTCAAAGGGCTTTTACGATGCCGGCGCAGCCTCCTGCTGCATCATTCTGAATGCTATGGCGGATGCTATCATCAAATTGATTGGGCGGGACTGTGATTAGTTGAAATATTCTTCCATACGAATTCGCGTTATGTATTTATCTTCAATATCAGGTTCTTGACAATTTTTTTTTATAGCCTTATTCTATTTGAAAGTTTCTTTTAAATATTAGAATATTTTTATAAGGGGTCTAAATATGGTAGCGGCGGATGCAATTGTTAAGATTCTGATTAAGGAGGGAATCACCGATGCCTTTGGTATTCCTGGAGCAGGGATTAATGCGGTTTATAAATATTTGAATGAGGCGCCTATCAAACATTACCTTATGCGGCATGAAGAAGCCGCGGTTCATGCTGCGGACGGGTATTATCGGGCCTCCGGCAAATTGGCCCTGGCGATATGTACGTCGGGACCCGGCGCAACTAACTTTGTTACCGGTATGTATACGGCATGGCAGGATTCCATTCCGCTTATCGCTATTACCGGTCAGGCTAACTCCTCCCTATTGGGTAAGGGGGCTTTCCAGTGCGTGGATATTGCGGAAATAGTCAAAACCGTATCCAAAAAGTCGTACTGTATAACCGATGCTTCAAAGGTTCCCGATATATTCCGTGAAGCCTTTGAACTTGCGCGGTCCGGCAGGCCCGGGCCGGTGCTTATCGACCTTCCCCTGGATATACAGCTTAAAGAAATTGACTTTAACATTGACTCGTACAATCCTTCAAAGTCTACTGCTCCCAAGCCGGACAAGGCCCTTATCGAAAAGGCAATCAAAATGCTTGCCGGGGCGGAGAACCCTATCATCATTATGGGCGGAGGGGTGATCTTGTCCAAGTCAGAAAAGGCCCTGACGGAATTTGCGGAATACACGGGTATTCCGGTCATCACTACCTATATGGCCAAGGGCGGTATACCGGAAGCCCACCCCCTGTATGCAGGTCAGGTTGGCATACAGGTTGGGGCGGCTTCCAGCGGCAACGAGGTGTTCCTGGGCGCGGATGTGGTTCTGGGTATAGGCTGCCGCTTTACCGACCGGCATACCGGCGCGGTTCCCGTTTATCAGGGCGGGAGAAAATTCATCCATATTGATATAGACCCCAAAGAGATAGGGAAGATAATCGAGCCGGAGCTTGGTATTGCCGCGGATGCGGCGGATGCTGTTCCAATGCTCCTAGAAGCGGCGAAGGCTTCAGGCTTTGTAAAGAAGGCGCCCCCGGCGCCCTTTGCGGAACTACGGAAGAAATTCCGGCATGCGCCCGATCCTGCCAAAAAGGTTATTGATCCGCGGGAAGTCTATGAACTTATCAACAAACACTTCAATGATGATACTATATTTACAACAGGATGCGGCCTTAACCAGATATGGAGCGGTCAGTATCAAACCATTAACAAGCCCCGCAAATACCTGCCGTCGGGCGGCGCGGGTACGCTGGGTTACGATATTCCCGGCGCGATAGGCGCAAGTGTTGCAACGGGAGGCGGCAAGGCTGTCTGCGTGATGGGCGACTTTGGTTATACCTTCCTTGTGGAAGAAGTAGCGGTGGCGGCCAACTATAACCTCCCTGTGGTGGTACTCATTCTCAACAATTCCTACCTCAGCCTTATCCGTCAGAACCAGAAGTATGCCTATAGTTACGAGTACCAGGTGCGTATGCCGGAAAACAAGAGCGGCCTTATCGATTATGTTAAGGTTTCGGAAGGTTTAGGGGCAAAGGCGGAGCGGGTTTCGACCTACGCCGAACTGGAACAGGCTCTGGATAGGGCGGCAGCCGCCAAGGGAACCTATGTTGTGGAGATACTGGTAGAAGATAATACCGACTGCGACATGGGGAATGATATTGCCCATATCAGGCATTTTTAGTAATATTATATTTATTTATGGAGGAATATAATGAGCGATCTTTTTTTTAAATCCCGGCAATTATTGAAGAACTGGAAGGGAGATAACTATATCTTTGGACGCGGTGTGTTGGGGGAAGTAGGCAAGCTCGCCGCTCGGTTCGGTAATAAAGCGCTTGTGGTCTGTAATACGACCTATATGAAGCCTATTGCCGACAAGGTTGCCGACGCCCTGAAAACCGCCGGTCTTTCCCTGGCCGGCGGGGTTATAGTTCCCGATGCCGGGCCGAATGCCCCCCGTGTCGATGTCTACCGTATAGAGACCTATATACTTCACCATAAGCCCGACGTGATCATTGCGGTGGGCGGCGGTTCTACTATTGATGCATGCAAGGCGGCCAATTTCCTTGCAACCTTGGGCGGCGCGGTTACACCTGAAGTGGATCACTGGTTCGGCACGGGCATAGTAAGTAAAGCCCTTAGCCAGACCGGAAAGAAGCTCTACCCGCTTATTGCCGTGCAGACCTCGGCAAGTTCCGGCGCACATCTGACTAAGTATTCCAACATTACCGATCCTGTCGTTGGGCAGAAAAAACTTGTCGTCGATGACGGCATAGTCCCCCTCTATAGTATCTTCGACTATGACGTAACCGCGTCTATGCCTATCCCTGTAACTATAGACGGCGCGCTGGATTCCATAGCCCACTGTTTCGAGGTTTTTTCCGGCATCCCCGCAGAAAAATACGAGCTTGCCGCAGCCCTGACCGAATGTGCGGTGGAGCTTACCGTGCAGTATGCGCCGCGCGTCATCAAAGACCCTTATGATATGGAAGCGCGCGAGGCCATAGGAATGTCTACCGATTTAGGCGGCTATGCAATCATGGTCGGCGGCACAAACGGCGCACATCTTACCAGTTTCTCCCTTGTAGACCTTACCGGACATGGAACGGCCTGCGGGATAATGAACCCCTATTATGCGGTATTCTTCTCGCCGGCTATCCCCAAGCAGCTTAAACTGGTAGGGGAAATCTTCAAGAAATACGGCTACATTGCCGATGACCTTGATAAACTTTCCGGCAAGGAACTCGGTATCGCGGTTGCCAAGGGCATGGTTGCCTTTGGCAAAGCTATAGGAGCGCCTACTACCCTACAGGATCTTCCCAAGTTCAATGATTCCTATATCTCCAAGGCCCTTGAAGCGGCAAAGGACCCCCAGCTTGACATGAAGCTCAAAAATATGCCGGTGCCCCTGACCGCCGCCAAAGTTGATGAGTACATGGGCCCCATACTCAGGGCCGCGGCCGGAGGTGATTTTTCTCTTATCAAGACTATGTCCTAGGAGTTTGTGGGCTTTGCCCAAAAATCGTATAAATTTGCAATTTATTGCAAATTTATACCTTGCAAACTCCCAAAGGAGCCCCGTTAATCGGAATTTTTGCATGAATATGCAAAAATTCCCGATCAATGGGCATGCTTTCGGAGTTTGTGTGCCTTTGGCATACTTTTTTAAGTGCAAGCGCAGCAAACTGCAAAGGAGGTTCCGGGCGATGCCGGTTATTGAGTTCCCCTACGGAAAGGAAACCTTACCGTTCACTATTCCTGAAAACCGTTTTAAGACTGAACTGGTTTCCCGTATGCACTATTACCGCGCGGGTAAAAGTCAGGAAGACTTGGTACGGGATGCTCTGGCCGCCCCTATAGGTACCCCCCGCCTGAGTGTTATGGCCGAAGGCAAGAAGAGGGTTGTCTTCCTGGCAAGCGATCATACGCGGCCTGTGCCCAGCAGGATCATCGTGCCGTTGATGCTTTCCGAGATACGCAAGGGTAGCCCGGATGCGGATATCACTATCCTTATCGCTACAGGCTGCCATCGTGATACGACTCGGGAAGAGCTTGAGGCAAAGTTCGGCTCTGCTCTTATGCGGGACGAGAAGGTTGTCCTTCATAATTGCGATTCGCCTGAGATGGTGTATCTGGGCAAGCTGCCTTCTGGCGGCGGCTTGGTTATAAACCGGCTTGCAATGGAGGCGGATCTTCTTGTTGCCGAGGGTTTTATCGAACCGCACTTCTTCGCGGGTTTTTCTGGGGGACGCAAGAGCGTACTGCCCGGTATAGCCGGCAGGAAGACCGTTGTCTACAATCACAACGCCGAATTCATAGCCCACCCCAAGGCGCGGACGGGCATACTGGACGGGAACCCTATTCATATTGACATGCTCTATGCGGCCCGTACCGCCCGTCTTGCCTTTATCTGCAATGTAGTTATCAATTCGCAGAAAGAGGTGATCTATGCGTCCGCAGGCGATTGCGATTTGGCCCACCGCGACGGCGCCGACTTCCTTTCGGGCAAATGCCAGGTAGAGGCCGGCGGGAAGGCCGATATAGCTATTGTTACCAACGGGGGCTACCCCTTGGACCAGAATATCTATCAGGCGGTTAAGGGCATGACCGCTGCGGAGGCGGCGGTTAAGAAGGGCGGGGTTATCATCATGCTGGCCAAGAGTAACGATGGCCATGGCGCGCCGGAATTCTACAAAACCTTTGCCGAAGAAAAGAACCTTGATCGTATGCTCGATACTTTTATGAAAACCCCCAAGGAAAATACCCGCGTTGACCAGTGGCAGTCTCAGATATTCGCCCGCGTCCTCAAGCACGCTTCGGTTATCTACATTTCCGACGCCCCCGATGAAATGGTGCGGGACCTCCA
This sequence comes from Treponema sp., assembly GCA_031274035.1. Taxonomy (GTDB): domain Bacteria; phylum Spirochaetota; class Spirochaetia; order Treponematales; family Breznakiellaceae; genus JAISNI01. The sequence goes on from JAISQR010000581.1 coordinate 7,757, forward strand.
CATGACGCCTGCCCATTCCATTGACGAAGCGGTAAAAATAGCCGGGCGGATGCTGGGCGCGGACAATGCGTCCATAACGGCGATACCGGACGGTGTTTCGGTAATGGTAAAGGAATAGTTCCGCAGAAACCTGTTTCTGCAATATATGGCTTTAATTAAAGGCTTTGGCTATGCTCAGAAAGGTTTTATCGCTTACCCAGGTCTTGCAATGTTCAATATCTGCTATATAGGGCAGGGACGCGGGGCATCGGCGTTTACTCTGAGAACAATGCCTGATACAGGAAATCCGAATCCAGGGCGGCGTGCATCATGCGGCGTTTGGCGCTGACCCGTTTCTTTTCCATCCTCATTTTCTTAAGCC
>JAISQR010000582.1 GCA_031274035.1 Treponema sp.
GGAGTTTGTTGCGCTTCGCGCATAAAATGGTATAAATATTCATAAACATGAATATTTATACCTTACAAACTCCGAAAGCATGCCCATTGATCGGGATTTTTTGCATGAATATGCAAAAAATCCACAAGTGCAACAGGCTGCTATGGATAGGAAATTGCGGACATAAAGCCCGGTTGTACAGAGGGTATTATCCCCCGCGTCTAATAAACGAGCTGTTTTGCTTCAACCGGACTCTGCGTACTAATCTTTAAAAGACATACCCTATACCTACAGTAACGCCGTGCTTGCCTTCTTTTAATTCGATTTGATCTTCCATAGCTATATAGCTATTGTACTGATAGGCCGCCTGGAAAAGAAGTCCTGGAACTGCCGCAATAACAACCTGAAGCCCCCCTCTGGCAGACCAGCCATAGGCTAAATCTCCAGTTATGTATTGATTGTTTGGAGGCGGAGGAATCTTTTTAAAGCCGGCATGCACTATGGCAAAGGGGCTTATGGCAAAACTATTCAGTTTGATAGGGACGTTAAAGCCTAATCCTGTTTCAATGTGTATATAATCCATGCCGGCAAAATGGAACTGCACATCCCAAAACACCGGGCCTACGAACTGATACCATGCAGACATAAAAAACGCGGGGCCCCGGTCGAAGAGGTACTCAAAGCCGCCGTTTACAGCAAAAACTATGTCGGTACGCAGGCCCGCATTCTGCTCCCTCTTTTTGGTCTTTGCTTCAATTTGGGTTCTATCATCCAAGGCCGCATCCCCAAAGGTGCGTATACGCCAGATATTGTATTCTTTGACCCAAGTAGATTCAATAGTCTTATCTTGAATGGTAAAGTTTACCTTGTAGCTTCCGTCGTCCTGCCGGCTTACATCTTGAAGGCTTGCCCTAATTACTCCGCTCCTAGCCCTCAGCGAATTCTCTATGATCCATGCGACTGCCTCCCCCATACCGCTTACAGGGTCGCGCACAAAGACAGTGATTATCTCTTCCTGTACGGATCTCGGCGCCTTTTCCAACATATCGGAGAGAGCGAATTCTGCGTTCATTGCGGTACATTCGTTGGAAAGGTACTTTGCAATATGACCGTATACAGCCCTGTTTCTACTCAGTCCGGCAAGAAAAGATTCTATACGCTTGTCAAATTCTTCCTGACCGCTTCCCTTTCCGCTCAGGATATGGCCGGCAAATTCTAGAACATTTTTTATCTGGATAGAATAGTTGGCGGCTTGACGGCTGCGGAAACTTAGAGTGTTGATACCGGCAACCACATAGCCAGTCGGCGCTTGCTGATCGGCTACGAGCAGGGGGCCTCCGGAATTCCCCGGATCCACCTGTGCGGTATGCTGAATATAAGGACCGATATTTTCTTCAGGATCATCGCCTATTGGAACCATTACCGATGCGTTAGAAACCATGCCTCGTCCAAACTGCCAAACCGGTATTCCGCTCAGACTAGGGAAACCGGCTGAAAATACATCTTCGCCTTCTCTTATAGGCCTATTAAGGACAGAGAAACCTGAAGTAAAGGGCCTCTCGCCAGGAGGGAAGGCCAAGATGGCTATGTCCGTAACCTCGTCCACTGCAAGAATCGTGAGATTTTCGTACTTGAGTTTCGTACCGTCCAGCTTTTCAAATGTAATAGTAATGGTATAGGCTTGATTTACAACATGGTTGTTGGTGATGATGTAATTATCGCCATTAGAATCCACATAGATAAAACCGGAACCGAAGCCGCCTTTTAGATAATTATCTACAGACTTGGCCGCGTCACCCATAGCTCTTTTTTCAAATTCAGCCTTGAGCTTTCCCATATAGGCAATAATATCTGGATGGTAAGTCTGATTGATGAGGCATACAAAATCGCGTAATTCTTGGCCGAATCCATATAACCCGGCTCCAACAAAGAGAAGCATACTACAGAGTATTTTCTTTGTCATAAATTCTCCTTAACTAGCATAAATCTAATAATAACTATATCATTAAAACCTAAAAAAATCATCCTTAAAAAACTTGAAAAAAGTATTTTAATATGATATAAGAGGTTTAGAAGCCTGAATGGAGGCATATCCAAACAAACCCGGCGGTAAATTTTTGCCGGGATAGGGCTTCCGCGTTTAACTAATACCAATAAGACAATATTTTCCGGCAATAAGGCCGGATGGAGGGGATAACCATGCTGAGAAAACTGGGAATATTTATGGTTACGCTTTTGTTTTTACTTGTTACTGTTTCTTGTGTAACAACCAGCGTTTGGGATGAAATGCTGGGGCCGGAAGAAACGGCAGAAGTAAATATTAATAGTAATATTTATGTTTCAAGCTATAACGGCATCCCTGTCGATTGGTGTAAGGGCTGGTTAAGTTCCGCAAGGGTAACTATTCCCGGCGGCGATACTGAGTTTATCTGCAACTGGTCGATAACGGCAGGAAGAGTTACCTATTATGGAAACGATCTCCGGTTTACTTACCGTTTTCTGCCCGGCAGCCGTTACCGTATAGCGGCTGTCAGCAAATTCCTCAAGGGTGTAGGGTTCAGCGTGTATAATTTGACAACCGGAGAGGAAGATTTCTACCTCTTCAAGTAAAGGGCTTAGTTATAGTACACCGACCCGTCGCGGGCGGTCGGTATCATGTCCGTTACCGTAGTTCCGCAGACATCTTTCCGCGTATGGATTCCCGTTTTAACCACGAACAGATTAGTGAATCTAGGAGTTTGTGGGGCTTTGCCCAAAAATCGTATAAATTTGCAATTTATTGCAAATTTATACCTTGCAAACTCCCAAAGGAGCCCCGTTAATCGGAATTTTTGTAGTCCATGGTTAAAATTTTTATCCGCAGATTAAAATGAGAGCCGCCCCAGGCGGGAACAAGCCTCTTCCACATCGGCCCGATGGCCAAAGGCGGAAAAGCGAATAAAGGAATTGCCCGCCGGTCCGAAGCCGGAACCTGGGGTTGTTACTACTTGGCATTTTTCCAGTATCTCGGCAAATACATCCCAGCTATCCCTGCCGGGGAAGCGCGCCCATATATAGGGTGAGTTGTCCCCGCCTACACACAAGACACCCAGCGTGTTTAGCGCATTGCGGATAAGTTTTGCATTCCCCAGATAAAAGTCCGAAAGCCGCCGTATCTCCTTAAGGCCATCGCTGTCAAGGGCTGCAAGCCCCCCGGCCTGGGCTATATTGGAAGCTCCGTTAAAGATCGTGCCGGTAATCCGGTTCCAGTCTTTGTTGACGCTTTCGCCGCCCGCATATTTCAGTTCCAGGGGGACTACCGTCCAGCCCAGGCGGACGCCGGTAAATCCTGCCGGTTTTGAGAAGGAATTCACCTCGATGGCGCATTTGCGGGAACCTTCTATGTCAAAAATGGTTTTAGGAAGGGCCGCATCCCGAATGTACTCTGCATAGGCGGCATCAAAGACAATAATAATACCTTTTTTTAGAGCCGCCGCCACCAGCGCAGCAAGCTGTTCGCTGTTTGCCACCGCTCCTGTGGGGTTATTGGGCGAACAGAAATAGAAAAGACAGTTTTCTGGCAGTTTTGAAAGATCGGGGAAGTAGCTGTTCTCCGCCGTACAGGGGAGATAGGTAATACCGGAGTAACCTTCGCCCGTCCAGCCCCCTGCCGCGCCTATAAGCACAGAACCGTCTACATAGACCGGGTAAGAGGGATCCTGTACCGCTACCGGTGTTCCTGCCCCAAAGAGGAGTTGTATCCGCCCTATATCGCACTTGGCCCCGTCAGAGATAAAGACCTCGTCCGCGGTGAATTTACCGTTGTAAAACACCGCGGAAATTTTTTCGCGCAGTTCCAGCAGCCCTTCGTCCTGATAGCCGGAGTAGCCTTCTACGGTTGCCAGCTTCCGTGCGCCTTCGATTAGGCCCTGATCAATGTGGGGCAGTATGGGTTCCGTGGTATTTCCTACACCCAGGCTGATGATCTTTGCGTCCGGGTGCGATGCGGCGTATTCCCGCCTGCGCCGCGCAATTTCAGGGAAAAGATACCCTGCCTTTATGTTTGCTATACAGGGGTTCCTGTTAATCATGTACATCTCCTTTGATAAACTATTATAAAGGTTCACACTAAGGTTAATTAAGTCAAGGGGGCCGAATGAAAAACACTTAGGGCTTCGGCCTTTTTATCCGCACTTCTATATTTTTCCGTATAGTATTCAGCGCCAGTAATCCCGCGAAAAAAGCACAAAGGCCGTCCAAAGTTCCAGACGCCCTACGATCATAATGAAGGACAGCGCCCATTTAAGACCGGCGGGAAAGCCGTAGGCAATAGCAGATGCATTATCCAGTCCCAGCCCCAGTCCTATATTCCCCAAAGTGAGAAGTGCAACATTGAGGGAGGAAAAAAGGTTCAGACCGGAAGCGCTGACAAGCAATACGGTAAAACCCAGGAGCATGAAATAGAGAAATACAAAGCCTGCCACGCCGTAGACTATATCTTTCCTGCCTACTTTTTTGTCAAGCCTTACGGTAAAGACGCCTTTGGGGTAGATGATTCTCCTTAATTCGTTGCCGGCCTGCTTCCAGAGCACCACATGACGTATAACCTTGATGCCCCCGGCAGTAGACCCTGAACAGCCGCCTATAAACATCAGGATAAAGAGAACGCCCTGCGCTAAAGGGGGCCAGAGGTTCATGTTCACCGTAGAGAATCCGGTAGTTGTAAGTATCGTTGCAGTGTAGAAAAATGCCTGCCGAATTGTATCCAACAGGGAAATATCTGTGGGTAAAAGCGCAACACTGATGATCAGTACGGAAATAAGGATGATAAGGCCGTAAGCCTTGGCTTCGCTGTTTCTCAGAATATCTTTGAATTTGCCCCTCAGAAGGCGGTAGATAAGCGTATAGTTAATCCCTGCAATCAGCATGAAGATCGTGCAGATCCATTCGATAGCGGGTGAATGATAATAGGCAATGCTCTCGTTTTGCGAGCTAAAGCCGCCTGTAGCCAGGGTAGAAAAAGCGTGAATTGTTGCACCGAACCAGTCCATACCGCAGAGCCGGAGGAGCATAGCTTGTATGCCGGTGAGGGCGATATAACTAATCCAGAGGAATTTGGCAGTACCGGCGATTTTGGGGGTGATACGTTCGGCATCAGGACCCGGACTTTCGGCTTTTAAAAGCTGGAAACCGCCTACACCCAGCAGGGGGAGTATGGCGACGGTAAGGACTACCATGCCCATACCGCCGAGCCAATGCGTTTCAGCCCGCCAGAAGATAAGGGAGCGGGGTATGATATCCAGATCAACGATAAGCGAAATTCCGGTAGTAGTAAAGCCAGAACTACTTTCAAAGACCGCATCAGAAAAACTATCGACATGGCCGGAGAAGAAAAAAGGCAGCGCTCCGAGGAGGCACGCAATGACCCAAGTCAGGAAGACGAGGAGGCAGCCGTCCGCGGTATTAAACCGGATTGGCTGTTTACGGGAGATGAAAAGTATGGGCAAGGCAATAACGAAAACCGCCCCTATGGTGATACCGAAGGCTCTGACCATGCCCCGCTCTTCCATGACGATGGCAATGACGAGCGGAATTATCATGGAAAGGGTAATAAGGCTGATCAGGAGGATGAGCGTTTTGAGAAGTGAACGCCATTTCATAAGGGAGCCCCGAAAAGCCGCCGTATCTCCATATCCTTATCGCCTTTTGCGATAAGGATAACCTGATCGCCCGCGGCGAATTGATAATCGCCGCGGGGAATAAAGGAAGTATCCTTCCGTTTGACCAGCATCACAAGGGCGCCGGAGGGCAGGCGGAAGCCGCTGAGAACTTTGCCCTCCGCCTGGGAACCGGGGCTTATCTCTATTTCAAGTATGCCTATACTGCCGTCGCCTATACGGTGAACGCCCTTAACGCCGCTTCCCATAAGCCGCGATAGTATGCTGTCTACCACCACCGAGTTAAGGGGGATCACTACATCGATGCCAAGCTGCCGGGCAATGGCGGCATAGCCGGCTCCTGAAACCAGGGCTATAGTCCGATCAACCCCCCGCGATTTAAGGTATACGGCGGTGATGATGTTCACCTCCTGGTGTTCCGTGGCGGTAATGATAAGGTCCAGATTGTCGATTCGCTCTTCGGTGATAAAACTTTCATCAGAAATATCCTCGTTAAGGATAACGGCTTCGGGGAAACGGACCGCAAGTTCTTTACAGAGACGGGGATCTTTTTCAATAATGAATAGACGGCGTGTATTCCTGGGCATAAAGGATTTTATAAAAGAAAAAAAATATTTTTTCAGGGGCCGCTCGCGGTTGAGTATCCCTTCGGCAATGAGGGCGCCGACACGTCCGCCGCCGACTATGCCGGCTTTTCTGAGCGGCTTTTCCGTTTTACCCGCGTGTTTAAAGCAGAGTTCAAGCTCCCCTTCCCTGGCAAGTATGTGGACCCGGTCGCCGCGGAGAAGCGTTGTAGAGCCGGTGGGAAGCATACTTTCCCCCTTCCGTTCTACCAGGGTTATAAGGCCCTCTCCTGCTACCAAATTATGAAAATTCTTCAGCACAAGGCCGTCAAAAGTGGTATTTGCGGCAATATCAAAGGAACCTAACTCGTAGGAAGTTCCGGCAAAAGAGAGGATATCCCCGATAACGCCGTGTTCAACGGCATCCATTACCGAACGGGCGGCCTCTATATCAGGATGAACAAAATGATCGATGCCAAGGGCCTTTTCCGAAAGATTTTGCTTTACATATTCGTCATTCCTGACCCTGGCTATTTTCAGGAGATTCGGATAACGGGCGGCAAGTCCGCAGGTTATCATATTGAGTTCGTCCGAGTCTGTAACGCAGATCAGGGCATCGGCTTTGGAAACCCCGGCTTCTTCCAAGGTATGGATACTGTTCCCTCGAGCCTGAAGTACCATACAGTCCAGACGGTTAGACGCATGGCTCGCGCGATCCTCATCGGCTTCGATAAGAGAAATATCATGCCTCTGCTGGATAAGGTGCCGGGCAAGTTGAGTTCCCACCATTCCGGCGCCGACTATGATTATACGCATAGATATAGATAATAAGTATACACAAAAATCCGCGGGAAGGGAATAGTCAAATTATAAAGATACTTACCGTGCCGCGGTTTTTAGGATGATAAATTCCTCTTCCATTCCTTGCTTATCACTGTAATGGGTGACATAAGGAAAAAGAACGCAAGAACAATCGCAAAAACCGGCGAAATGACAGGATTTATCATCAGATAATTATACATACCGTGTACCGCCGCGGCGGAAATGAAGAGAAAAACCGCATTATGCGTATTGTCCCCGGTAGGCATGGCGGCAAGGCCGATGCGCGCTCCGCATGCCCCATGTAGGGGAGAAGCGCTTACGGTGCGGACGAAAGCAATGCCGGCATCAGCACCGTAAGATACGCCTTCAAGCATAGCGAAACTCAGACCGGCAAGGAGTCCCGACGCAGCGCAGAAGGCAGGGCCCAACCGTTCAGGGCTTAAACCGGTGCGGCCGGCTAGACGGAAAAACAGTATAAAGGTTATAAGGCGGCTTACTTCCTCGGTTAGGGGAATGCGGATAAAATTCCGAAACAGGGCCATAGCAAAACCGCCGGAATCCGGCAGTACGCTTCCGGGCATGAATGATAAAAGATTTTGTACCAGAAATTGCAGTAGGAGGGCAAGGACAAGGGAAACAACCCCGCAGAGGATGGTAAGGAAAAACCAGGGAAACTGCATAGGATATGCACATATACGGAACCAAATATACACAAAAAGTATGGGCAGAGCGGAGATAAAAAGCAAGATCAGGACTATCGAAAAAGCACTCATATTATTTTAATTATAACGTATTTTGTAAAAACAGGCCATGCGCAAATGCAGCGGTTTTACTTTTAGCCACGAAAAGCACGAAATGCACAAAAAGAAAACAACCGCCAATGGCGCAAAGGATGCTCAATAAAGCGTGCAAAAGCACGTCTTTCCAATTAAGGCAGCACAGCGTAAGGCCCAATAAAAGTTGCGGCTT
>JAISQR010000150.1 GCA_031274035.1 Treponema sp.
CTTGCCTGGGCCTGTAATACCGCCTATTGCGCCGCCCGTTTCCTCACCGTGGATGCGGACATAGAACACGATGAAGGTGTTCTGGCTTTTTACCAGAAAAACGGCTTTCTCCAGAACGCCGAACTCTACAACAAAAACCGCAAAACAATCAGTATGAGGAAGGATATTTACCGTTAGGAAGTACCTGTGTTTGCAGATGAACGGGGGGTATGATTGTCAAAAACAAGGCAAACCCGCAAAAGAGCGGAAAATTTCCGCCTCCCCCTGTTCCAAAACACAAAAATTTGATATAGTTAGGATATGGAGCTTGTATGCTGTTAACACTTACCGGTCATTTTACAGATAATAAGTTTATTCCCGATGAGCCCGTAAAAATTCCCGAAGATCGAAAGGCAATAGTCATGTTCCCCGAAAATGATTCCGGTTCAATACCGCTTGAATCATCCCGATCCGCATTTAAGCGTCTTGAAAAATATTTTAGCAGACTACCCGCCGATTTCGATTATAAGAAAGAATTGGCGGAAGCCAGAGACGAAAAATATGATCGTCTTAATTGACACGAACATAATCATTGACGCATTCTGTAAACGTGAAACTTTTGCGGAAAAGGCAAAAGAAATACTTCAAAAATGCTCCGAGAAGAAATTTTCAGGTTTCATTGCGGCCCATGAAAGAAAAGCAATGCTGCTTGACTTATGCGGATTTATGGAAATTGCCGGAATTGACAGGACTAAGATAATTAATATCATAACCGATGAACAATTTGATGATTTGGAAGACAGCCTGCAGTTGGAATGTGCAAAATCAGTTGGCGCGGAGTATATCATATCAAGAAATATCGGCGATTTTGCCAATTCCCCGATACCGGTAATCTTACCGGAAGATTTTCTTGAATTGACTATGTAAAACCGAATAGTTGTGCCCGGCGTCCTGATTTTAACCTGCTGTGTCATTGTAGTGTCGGAGAATTGTATAGGATGCTATGAGATGAAGGCGGGTATATGGATCATCCAGATTAACCGGAAAAAGATCCGAAATTCTGGTTAAACGGTAGACAAGGGTGTTTCGGTGGATGTTTAGCAGCTTTGAGGCGGCGGTTAAACTTTTTTCGGAAATCAGATAAAAATAGAGGCTTTTTAAAAGATCGCTGTTGTTTTTTAAATCATATTGAAATATCTTTATTGCATCCGGATGGCAAAGGGCCCTTACGTCTATTGACTGGGCGCAGAGGTCGATTATATGGGGAACGATATACGATGTATAGCAATACAGCCGCTTGTCGGGGTCGAGGCTCTCGCCCTTTTCCAGGGCGGCGTTTGCCAGTTTGTAATGAGCCCTTAACAGGGCAATATTTGTAAAAGGCATACCGAGTCCCGCTTTGCAGTTTCGTTTGGAGAGAAATTGAGAAAACCGGTTAGCATTAAGCTCATCAAGGCGGCCGCTCCCATTGCAGTGAAACAGGATCAGATGCGAATTATCCAATTCGACGATGACGGAATCGGGGAAAATAGCCTGAATTGATTCCGATGTATACTTTACCACCCCGTTTTCCCTGTCCCTTCTGTCCATCCTGACAACTATAACCTGATACTCATCATTTATATTCCACTGAAGGGGAACAATGGTATGTTCAATCATCTTTGGATCAAATTCAATTCCTCCCAGCATATCCATCACTAATTTTTGTAATTGGGTGGAACGAAGGTATTGGGCGCTGTATTTTTGGCGAATCACATTTGCGAGAATACCGGCAAGGTGCTCCAGCAACGATACCATATATTCATCCGGGCCTAACTTAAAGCAATGCACTGTCAGTGTGGCAATGCGGTTGTTGCCGTCGAAAATATTCATACTGTAATAGGGCGTAACCGGGGGGAAGTCAACAAAAATCGCATTTCTACTGGTATTAAGCAAAGTAAGAACATTGTTTTCTTTTGCTATATCCATGGCTCGACTACTTGAAATACCGGTTTTTAGTGCTTCACAAGCCATCTGATCCGCACATTTTTCCATATCGTTGCTATGCGCGATAAGCCGCAGTCCGGCGTCTACCAGCCAAATCGGGTTACCCATTATCTTATCCGCTATGGTCAATACATCACTTAATTCTGCATTGTGAATGATAGCGGTCAGCAATTCATGCTCTGCCTGGTTATACATTTCAAAAACGGCATTAACTTCATCGTAGAGGGTGCACAAATCTACCCCCCCCCCCCCGATAGGTTTACTAGGATATAAACCGATACGAGTTTCAGGACAGTCTACCCTATCCAGTCCCATACCGTTACAGTGCTGTTCAGATAACCGTGTTATGTATTCTTTACCGCCGCCGACACAAATTGAGAATGAAGGTAAATGTTTTAATTCTTTTAATTGCTCCCAATGGGCAATATATACGTAATCTCCCTGAAACATTTCGCCGGAACACTCCGCCGAGCGCGGAGCGCGAGGTTCCCCTCCGGATAAAAAACGCGGCCCCCGGAGATTCATGTCATTGGTAAAAACAACAAGCTCCGGTTTATGGACGGATAATTGATATGCCAATATTGATATGCTTAACCTCATTAGAAATGAAGCATACACCTCTTGTGTAAATTTGACAACAATTATTTTACAAAGCATCCTTTTTTGCTCCGGTAATTTTGCAGGAATAAAAGAACCCTGACCGAACACCGTAGGGCAATGTATTATCAGTACAAATTTCTAAAAATATTTTGTATTGATAAACCAAATCACCACATTGACTTAAATGATTCGGATACCAAAGTGCATGTGATATTTTCAGTTATGATTCTCTGGCCTTTTTATATTGATGAATTAAATACCCCCCGGAGTAGCGCCTTGTATTTTACGTCCAAAATTTCCTTGAGAAATTTGTACTTGCCACATATATCAAAAACAAACATTAGGCCCCATAGTAAATACAAGGCCTCAAGTTTCAGGACTGATTATCCTGGAAAGAGCCTTAATCAAATCTCAAGTGAGGTAAAAGTCTATGAGTACAATGATCCCCTTTAACCCCTTAATGCCGTGGCAAAATGATGCGTCGCTTCTGGTGTCCGTTGGTCCCTTTTTCACGCCTTGGGAGTATACGGGCTGGCGGGACGAGGTTCTGGCGTGGAAAGAAAGCGCGTATCTGGGTACAAGTATTGCATTAGGGCCAACCTATACGGTTAAGGGGCCGGAGGCGGCAAAATTCTTTAACGATAATTTTGTTAATGATATTGCCGCCATGCCGGTAAATTCCATGCGCCACGGTATCATGTGTACCCATACCGGCCTTATCATGCAGGATGGCGTTGTTTTACGGTTTGGCGAGGATGAATTCTACACCAATTGGCTTGGCCCTTATGTTCAGTATGCGTTTGAAAAAGGAAGCTATAATGCCGAAGGCAGCAACATTACCGGCAAGATATTCCTATTCCAGGTTGCAGGCCCCCGATCGCTTGAAATCCTCGAAAATGTGACGCGGACGGATTTGCATGATATAAAGTTCGCCCGTTTAAAGAAAAGCGTCATAGCGGGGAAGGATGTCCGCATCCTGCGAATGGGTATGGCCGGGACACTGGCATACGAAGTACACGGAAAAATAGAAGACGCGGTTGAGGTCTATACCGCCATCTGGAACGCGGGAAAGGGCCTTGGCATGAAGAAGCTGGGCCAACTGGCCTATATGCTCAATCACACGGAAGACGGTTTCCCTCAGGCTTACTATCATTTTCCCTACCCATGGTATGAGGATCCGGATTTTAAGAAATGGCTCGATCAGCGGCCCGGAATGGGACTCATGAATGAGAATTCTACCCTGGTTGGTAGCGTCGGCAAGGACAAGGCTTCCCGGTATATCAATCCCATTGAAGCGGGATGGGCAAACAGGATCAACCTGAACCATGATTTCCCGGGCAAAGCGGCCCTTGAAAAAATGTTAAAGGACCCCAGGCAGCGGCGAATGGTAACTCTTGAATGGAATGCTGAGGATATCATGGATGTGTACGGCGCCCAGTTTCGGGACGAAGAACCCTATGACTACATTGAAAGCAGGCCTAATGATCAGTACTACCCCAACTTTACTATCGCAACTTTCCACTATCACGCGGATAAGGTAATGAAGAACGGCAAACAGGTCGGCATATCAAGCGGCCGTTCGATCAGCCAAATGTATCATCGCATGATTTCCTTATGCCGCATAGATCCGGAATTCTCTGATATTGGTACGGAAGTTACCGTGATATGGGGTAACGAAGGCAAGCGGCAAAAAGAAATCCGGGCAAGGGTTGAACGGTTCCCTTATTTGACAGAAGAACGGAACGACAAAGTGGATGTAAACAAGATCCCCAGACTAAACAAAAGGAGCAGTTAAATGTCAGAAAAGACCAATGGTTATAGATGGGTAGTATTGATTATTGCATGCTTCGCACTTTTTTCACCCAGTTATGCCCAGTACCAGCTTCCCCCGCTTGCCCCGCAGATCATTGCCGATCTCGGCCTTACCCCAAGCCAATTCACCGGTATTTTTTCCGCGCCCATGATTCCGGCTATCTTCCTCAGTCTTGTGGCCGGGCTCCTGGCGGATAAATTCGGTATCAAATTGACTATCGGTATTGGATTGGTAATATCCGCGGTTGGCGCGTTTCTCAGGATTGGATCGGGAACTTACCAATTCCTGTTTTTCAGTATGTTAGTAACAGGATTCGGCACGGCATTTTTAAACACCAACGGCCCAAAAATAATCGGCAGTTGGTTTCCGCCTGATAAGGTAGGGGGTATGATGGGAATATTCCTGGCAGCTTCTACCTTGGCCATGACAGCCGGGATGGGTACAACGGCAATGCTCCCCGGGTTGCGTACCGCATATATTATTGCGGCGGTACTGACTATTCTTGGGGCTGTTTTATGGCTGCTTCTGATGAAAAAACCGCCGGAAACAGAAACGGCCCAGGGCGCAGCCCAGACAATCCCCATATCGGCATGCCTTAAAGTGGTGTTGAAAAGCAGGACAGTATGGTTCGTCGGCATTTGTCTTATGGGTATCATGGCATCCGTTGTTATCATCAGCTCGTTTTTGCCAACGATACTCGGCGGGAGGGGAATTGATCCGGTTGCGGCAGGAATATATGGCTCCGCGGTAACGATAGGCAATCTTTTGGGCTGTATATTTGCGCCGGTTCTTGCCGGACGGCTTGGTCTTAACAAGCCCTTTCTCTATCTGTTTACTATTATTTCTGTTGTTGGAGCCGCCTTTGGCTGGCAGGCGCCCCAGGGCGCCTTGCTTGCAATTTGTCTCTGTATAACCGGTATCGCCATGGGCGGCCTTATGCCCCTTCTGATGTCGATTCCCGTACAGTTACCGGAGATAGGCCCCCTCTATGCGGGTACTGCCGGCGGTGTCGCCTGTACCTTACAGCTTATAGGCGCTGTGGTAATTCCAACTTATATTGCCGGCCCCATTGCGGGAGCAAACATGAATATGTTTTTCATCGTCGGCGGGGCTTGTATGATCATGGTTTTTCTTTTCACTCTGGGTTTGCCGGAACTGGGGAAAAAAAGGAAAGTATAACGCTGTTTCTTTACAAATGACTAAGCCCTTTGCCAGGAACAAATGGCAAAGGGCTTTTTCTGGCTTGCCGGATTTCAAGACGGCTTAAATGCCGGAGGGAACCGTGCTCAAGTCATAGTTTTCGTTTCTGGGAAGATCAAGATACGGATAGCGGGCTACGGCTACGGTTGCGTTGACGTTTTTAATACGCTTGCCATAGTCTCCCCACTGCACGATGACCTTGTTGCCACGCTCCGCCTGATCGACATCAATGATACATTGGGAAATAAGCTCCCGGTAGTAGTAGGTCGTACCGCTTGAGATGCCGATTTTCTTACCATCCAAAGTAGTAACATGATCTGCATGCCCACCCGCAGGCTGAGGTTGGCCGCAGGGAAAGTCGATGAGTTTATATTCCTCGCCCTGCTGAAACTGCGAAGCGTAGATATCCATGATATCCTTCGGATCCCAGCGCAGATTTACACTGGTTCAGCCGCTAAATCCTTCCCCACCTGGGCGATGGTTTCACCGGTGATGCGTACATCCGCTATGCCTTCCCGGTCTTCCCCAACCACCAGGCCGCCCTTGATAAGCATGGTATTCCGCATAGCCCCTCCTTAAACGTATCCTAATCCAAGAGTACACATCCTACATAGGTTAAGGTATTCGGACCGTAATAATAGGGGAGCTTATTGTCCTTACAGACCTCACTCACCAGCATACCCATCGCTTCCATAGAAAAACGCATCTGTTCAGGAAACCGGCAGGGCGCATGGGGATAGGTACAGGTCTCGCACCGTCTACACGGCCCCGCACCCAGCACAAGACACCTCGGATAGCGGATCCCGAGGCGATCCTGCAAGGCATCCAGGTGTTTCCCATGATCCCCTCCGATCTGTTCCATGGCCTCATAATCCAGGGAGTCTTCCAAAGCGCCGGTGGTTTGCAGGATAAGCCCGCGGCGGTAGTTCCGGATCCGCGCCTCCCCTTCCTCCAAGCTCCCGCATCCCGGCGGGCAAGACCAGGAAGTATGGTATGCATGGCACTTATTTTCCGCACAGCTATCCCGTACTTCTGGATAGACCCGTATGGTACGCACCTCCAAATCCCCCACCTGGCTAAACCCGCATCCTAAGGCCAGGGCTTTTACCGCCTCCGTATCCACCATGCCCCCTTGGTCTCCCGCTGGACTCAGGCGATGAGCTGCTTTGCCGTTACCGCAGCGCTCCCCGCATCCGGGGCATAGCCATCTGCGCCGATCTGGTCGGCGTATGCCTGGGTAATGGGGGCCCCGCCGACGATGATCTTAAACCCTTGCAGCCCTGAAGCCTTGACCGCAGCCACCGCAGACTGCATAGCAGGCAGGGTGGTGGTGAGCAGGGCTGAAAAGGCCACCAGCCTTACCTCCGGGTGTTCCTTGATAGTCTTAATAAAGGTCTCTGAAGAAACATCCACCCCCAAATCAATGACCTCAAAGCCCGCACTTTCGATCATCATGGCTACCAGGTTTTTACCGATATCGTGCAGGTCTCCGGCTACGCTGCCGATGATACAGGTACCCAAGCTGATATTCGCCTGACCTGCCAGCCGGGGTTTCAAGACTTCAACCCCTTTCTTCATGGCCTTGGCAGCAATCAGCATTTCCGGGACAAAGATATCCCCCTGCTTGAATTTCTCCCCTACGATGCTCATGGTCTGGATCATCCCCTGATTCAAGATGGTGAGAGGATCCACGTTTTCCGCCAACGCTTCTTCCACAAGACCGCCTATGATCTTTACTTTTCCTGCCTCAATTGCCTGGGCAATCGCCTCAAGTTTCGACATATTGATACTCCTTTCGCACTCTTTTTCTGTTAAGCAAAGCGCCTAGCCCTGAACGCGCCAATGTATTCCATGCAGTATTCGTCCTGCCCCAAGAGGGCTTCCGCCGCGTAGATAAGGCCCTGCATGTCCTGGTTGAGGGGATCCAGAATCGCACTGTCCATCCCCGCTTGCATGGCCAAGATGATGAAGCCCTGATTGACATATTTCCGGGCAGGCAAATTGAAGGACACATTGCTCGCCGCGCCTATGACATGGATATCCGCATACCGCTGCTTCACCTGCTGTACGGTTTCGGTTACCAGGGTGATGCCGTCTTCCGCCGTGCAGAGCATTTCGACTAGGGGATCGATATAGAGCCGGTTTGGCGCTATCTTATAGGCTGTGGCCTGCTGCATAAGCCGGTCGAAAACCGCGAGTCGTTTCTCCGCAGTCTTAGGGATTCCGCCGTCATCGCAGAGCAGGGCGATACACTGCCACGGGGTATCGGCAATCACCGGGAATACCTGCTGGACTTTGTCTCCTTCTCCGGATACCGAATTGATAAGACCCGGCTTTTTGCAGAGCGGAATCGCCTGGGCGCAGTGCTTCGCATTGGGACTGTCAATAGCAATAGGGGTATCGCTTACTTCCTGCACGAGCCCAATCAGCCATGCCAGGACCTCCAGCTCCTCCTCACCCGGTACGGAAGCGCATACATCAATAAAAGCCGCTCCTGCCTGGGTCTGTTTTTCAGCCAAGCGGCGGATGGTATCCCCCTCTTTCGCCGCTATGGCCTTGGCCACCGAAGGAATGGATCCATTGATTTTTTCCCCAATAATGATCACCTACTACCTCCTTTATTAATATGCACGATAATTGGATACTATTGTTGATGATACAATGGCCTTTAGGGTAAATATACGTATTGGCGATACGAAACGATAAATAATATTTCGTATTTATCATACAATTGTTTATTACTCCTTCTCATTATATATCACCGAATCACGGTAATGAGTTTCAGAATACAGGTGCTTTTCGTAAGAAGCAATGTAGTATCAATACAAAACACGGGCATCCGCGTCAACTACATAGACCGAACTCCTGCTGTATTCCTCTCGTTGACCATGAGGATTATTGCAACCAATACGACCAATATGCCGAGGCCAATTGATGAAAACCTGAGCGATGCGTTGATATCTGATGTTCCAAGTATTGAAAAAACGACGGCTATAAAAGAACTTGATAAGAAGGCGCCCCTATTCAGTCCGGCAGATCCCTGGATCAAAAAAGCCCTGGGGTATAGCTCCATCAATACCAAGAAAGGCTTACGGTTAAGAAACTGGCAGCCATAAGCGGATTACTGCGGGTACAGCGATATATACTATTTTTATAAGCAGTTTAAAGCCCTTAGGGGCATCCCGCCGGTTCAAGGTATTCCTCATACAAAACTGCTCGGAAAAAGCGGCCCTTGATATACCGACCTCAACTGCCGCTGCCACCAGGGGCAGCGCAAGCCCTGGTGGCGGTCCTATGCTATGGGTCTCTCCTGAGCCGCCGGGGGGAAATCACCTCAAACCCGCAATAGGGAACCAGGGCCTTGGGCAGCCGGACTGAACCATCCGCTTGCTGGAAGTTCTCCAGTATCGCGATGATAGCCCGGGACACCGCGATGGCGGTACCGTTGAGCATGTGGACCAAGTGATTTTTCCCGTCATCGTCTTTGTAGCGCACGTTAAGTCTGCGGGCCTGGTAATCGGTACAGTTTGAAGTGGAGGTTACCTCCCCCCATTCACCCCCGGTGGGAGAGGGAGGGTTGGCCCTCCCGGGCATCCAGGCTTCTAGGTCCCACTTACGGTAGGCGGGAGCGCCCAGGTCACCGGTACAGGTATCCACCACCCGGAAGGGAATCTCCAGGCCGGAAAAGATCTCTTCTTCCACCGAGCGCAGTTCCTCGTGCAGACGGTCCGAGTCTTCCGGGAGGCAGCAGATGAACATCTCCACCTTGGTAAA
>JAISQR010000216.1 GCA_031274035.1 Treponema sp.
GAACTCCTCTTCCCCCATCCCGTTCTTCACCGTCTTCCCCGTCCGGGTGATGATTGCCATCGTCCAGGTCCGTTTCCCCCGATCGATCCCGACAAACCGTCTCTTTTCCGCCGCTTTCATATCGGGCTCCTTATGATATAAAATAAGGGCTGGGAGCAATTATCGGGTGTGTGGTACACCGTACTCCGTGCTAACCCAAGGTTCGCCTCGCTGTCTTGCCGGGATCGCGCCCGGCGCCGCACTTTGTTATACGGAAGAACCCGCTTGCGCGGGGGAGGATTTAAATTAATCTTGGCGGCGAGGTTCCCCCGGATTTCCTCACAGCACAAACCAATCTGCTCAGCAAACTTGTTTGCACGGCTCCCTGGCCCCGTCGGACCAGAGTACCGCTTTTTCCCGATAATTTAAATCATAGCATCTTGCCGGTTAAATTCTTCCTAAAAAACAGGTAATCAATCGTCGAATTGTGGGTCAAGTTTAGCGCAAGCCGCGGGGTATTAGCCCCCTTCGAATAAAAAAATTGTAACTATCATTATGATCATGTGTTTGTATAGTATCTATCAAAGTTGTATTAACTTTGATAAACAGAAAATAAAATGACTCCTTATGCGCCGTAACCGGTCCTTCCTCCTCCCGGTTACGGCTTTTTGATTTGGGAGAGCCTCTTTTTATCAGTAGTTTTAGCAATGAAGATACCTAGCAGCCGCGGACACTTCGTGTCCGATTGCACTTGTAGATTTTCATGGCTTTTTTGCTAAAAAAAGCCATGAAAACCACGATTATCCGGCATCCTTACGCAGTTTGTAAGGTAAAAAACCGCCTAATCAGCGGTTTTTTAAGGTTTTATGTGCGAAGCGCAACAAACTGCTAGGGAAGAGGCCTCTTTTCATCCAAGGCCCCTTCCTTTTTAGCCTCCGCCTTGTCTTTAATATCCGCGGCGCCTATAAAAACGGCAATGATGCCTATAAACAAGGCCATGACCGGCAGGGCGCCTCTGAGAAAAATGAGAACATCATCCCACCACCCTAAACCAAACGGCGCCGCCGCAAAAATAGCAACAGCAATTATCAAAAGACCGAGAACGAGAGCTTTCATACTATCCTCCTAAATTAACGCCGATATTTTCGGATCACCATAATCAAAAACGCGGCGATAAAAAATACACTGGGGAGATTGGGAAGCACAATGGATGCCAGGGTATGGCTGCCTATCATAAAGATACTGGTTTCTATGATACCAAATTCATTCAGTATTGAATGAACGGTATTAATATACGCCGCAATTGTCCCAATCACCATAAGCATCCAGGCTATATCCCTTGTTTTTGACCATAACATAATAGCAAAAAAGGCTGCCGCCGCGCCCAAAAAGAGACCGCTCGATATAAAAATTATTTGGCCGCTATCCATATAGATAGTATAGCCATTTATCGTAAATTTTGTAAGGGGTCGGCTGGGACTTTGCGGCGGTTTTACTTTTAACCGCGAAAAACGCGAAATGTACGAAAAGAAAACAACCGCGGAGGGCGCGTCGAACCTTTGGTTCGCGGAAGGAAAAAGAGTGTTTTTACACCAAAACCTTCGTGTCTTTTCGTGCCCTTAGACAATATGAAATGCCTCCCGTGATATAATAAACGCGGGTTTACCTGCGAAGCAGGAATTAACGCATATAATACAGGAGGCGCCAGATGGAGACAGTATATTACATAGGATTGGATGTCCACAAGGAGACAACCCAAATGGCGGTACTTGAGAACCGAGGGAAGGAACCGGTCGCAACTAGTACCTAGCAGCCGCGGACACTTCGTGTCCGATGGGACTTTGGTGAATTTTTGCTCAGTGTGCCTTTGGCACACCTTCATGCAAAAATTCCGATTAACAGGGCTCCTTCCGCTTTTAGAAGTTTCCGGTGTATGAACGCGCGGTAAATTTTGCGGAGTGGGGGTAGCGGAGAAACGTTTGCTGCGCAAACTTTCGGAGCGAGGGGGAGTAGGGGCCGGTAATGCGGCAATGAGGGATAAAACGCGGAAATGGGCGGAAGGTACTCCCCCTTCATTCCTCTTTTATGGTAAAATAAGATATGAATAAAAAATTTATTATAAATTTTACGGCAACTATTTTTGCCTTATGCTTTTCGGGCTGCGGGGCGGGGAGAACTTCCGCCGGGGAGGTCTACTATCTGGCCGGTACGAAGGACAGACAGGAGGTTTTTGAACACCTCTTTGAGCTTTTGGCGGAGGAAGGGCGGAATGAGGAAGAGCAGTTTTCGGTGGTTAGGGAGATTGCAAACGAGTATGCACGTATAAAAGAGTACGGCAAACTGATCAATTTTCTTGGTTCCGTGACCGATCGCTATCCTGACGATCCCTATAACAGTTACTATCTGCTGATGATCGCGTATGCTTATATCCAGCAGGAAGCCTATCCGGTGGCGGGGCTCTACTTTGATATGATCCTAAAGAACTATCCCGACCTCACCATCGCGGGGCAGTCCATACATCTGGCATGTCTGAACCAACTGCTTAGCATGACCGGCGATCCTGAGCAGCGTGTTTTCTGTTATCAGGAGCTTATCTCCCGTTTTCCCGATAAGATAGACTTGGGTACGGCCTATTTTATGCTGGCCCAGGCCTACGAACAGACCGGTGAATGGAATAACGCAATTCAAGCCTATACCAAGTATCTGCCCTTTGTAGGTTCGGTGATTGCGGGATTCCCCGAAGCGTACAGGTACGCCAAACGTATTGTGGATTTTAACGATTCGCCCAAGGATTGGACCTTTGAGAATGTCAATGTCCTGGTGAGCACTATCAAGAAGGTTCTGGACAAGGGATCCGCCGCCGAACTTGCGCGGTACCGTGCCAAGGTCAATTTTTTTGCCCGATCCTGGGAACAGGAAGATACGGACAATTCAGAGGCTTCCGAGTTTAATCTGAGCGATTTTATGCGGGGAAACCGGATCCTCTATGCGAACGCCCTGGATGTGGGTTCCAACGCAAATGAAGCGTACCTGCGTACCTGGGGGTGGTCGCAGTATATTTCTACGTGGTATCTCTATTTTAGGAAGATATATTTCCCCCAGGATCCGGACATTCACGGTCGTTGGGAATGGGCCGGTGTATATTATGGAGAAAAATTATGATACGAACGAGGCTTGGACAAAAATGAGGATTGAACAAAAGATGGAGCTTAAACAAAAGACGGGGCTTGAACAAGGGGATAACCCTGAAGCAGGAGTAATGCGGAAAAGAACCGCGGCGCGGGGTAAGGCGGAGGGGCTTGATGCTTTTTTTGCGGGCGTCTTGATCTTCCTTGCGGCTTTTCCTTGTCTGCTGCATGCCCAGGATGTTCAGGGGGTCAGTTCCCTTACCCAGGCATACCAATATACCGCGGCGTATAAGGAGCGCGTGGAGGAAGCGGTATTTGAGCGCCCCCTGCGTAAGACGCCCTATATGAACCCCGACCGTTTTAAGCACGCGGTAGACCGGGAGGCGGCGCCGGGCATAAGCGGTATAGAGCAGGCGCTTACCCAGCACTATATACGCCAGTTTTCAAGCCCTTCCGGTATAGCCTGGTTGGAAGGGGTTATGGCGCGGGGTCAGCCTTATATCGGCTTTATCAAGCAGAGGATTGAGGAACGCAAGCTGCCCCCTGAACTGCTCTATCTGCCGGTTATAGAATCGGGCTTTGTAAGTACGGCAAAGAGCAGCGCGGGGGCGGTTGGTATGTGGCAGTTTATGAAGAACAGCATAGGCCCGTTTGATATACGGATCACCGAGCTTCTTGATGAACGCATGGATTTTTGGAAAGCCACCGAGGGCGCCCTGCGGAAACTTGAAGATAATTACCGGGCCTTTCGTAATTGGCATCTGGCGCTGGCCAGTTACAATGCGGGTATGGGGGCGGTAAATACGGTTATTAAGAATTCCGGCATCAGCGATTACTGGACGCTTTCGGATCGGAAAAAACTCAAAACAGAGACCATCCACTATGTGCCGAAACTTCTTGCGGTGTCCTATATCCTCTCCAACCCCCGGCGTTTTGGTATTGAGAACACTTGGACGGATCATGTTGAATGGACCCGCATACCGGTAGGGAAGTCCGTGGATCTGGAAGTGCTTGCGGAACATGCCGGAGTTGACAAGCAGGAATTGAAGGCGGCCAATCAGGAACTCCTCTTCAATATTACTCCGGCGGATAGTTCCTATCATCTCAAGGTACGGGCGGAGGATGCTGAAAAGATTGCGGCGGTACTCGATAGGACGGATATCAAGTTTGTCAAATACTATTTTTACACTATCCGTTCCGGCGATACCCTGTCGGCGCTTTCCAAACATTACGGGGTTTCTGTTAAGCAGATAGAAGCGGCAAATCCAGGCGTCAGCGCGCAGACCCTCCGTTTGGGCGTCCAGCTTCGTATCCCTGCCTTTAAGGATGTCGGACCCTACGAGAAGCCTAAGCAGGCGGGGCTTTCCTTTAACGGCAGGTATACGGTAAAGAAGGGGGATACCCTCTGGTCCATAGCCCGTACCCATAATATCAGCCCGGAAGTTCTTGCCGAAGCAAATAATATGAAACTAAACGATACGCTTAGTATCGGCAGGAACCTTAAAACGCCGATACTAAAATAAGGCGTTCTGAACGGAATCCGTTTGCTCCGATAGTTTTTTTTTGCGGGTGTAGATTAATGAAGAGAATTGCGATATTTATATGTTTACTCTTTACGGGGTTTCTTTTGCAGGCCCAAGCGAAGATCGGTATAAACGGAGAGATTGACTGGGAAAAGTTTGAGTTTAACGCCAGGCTCAGTCTGGATCTGTTTTCGGCAAAGGTCAGGCTGCCCGCGGGACGGATTCAGGCTGAGGAGATACTCCGCGAAGAGTATCCCCGGCGTGTTAGGCCCTATCTGCTTGCCCTGCCCGTGGATTCGGCGAATACCCTGGGGGACTGGATAAGCAAGCGGTACTATAACATTCAGAAACTTGACGCCCTTAGCCTGAGCGCGCGGGAAGTTCCGCCCAATCTTTCCCCCGATTTAACCACTATGAACGGCAGCTATATTGTAAGCCTGTTCGGTCTTTCCTCCGATCTTATGGAGCATAGCCGCGCTGAAGAACTGCCGCGTATTTTAAATCCGGTAAGCGCGGCTTCCTATACGGGCATTATCATTCTGGCCGATGAACCGCTGCCTGTTCACGGCCGCAATTCTTCTGCTTTGACGCTGCCCTGCGTCCTTCCGCGTGTTTGGGACGCGAATATGAACCTGATCTACGAGCTTAATACCATTGATCCCAGGAGAAACTTGCGGCCTTACGAGCGCAGTCAGGATGAGCCTTCGGCGCTTCCCCGAATAAACATGGATGAAAAACTGCCCCGCGATCGTTTCCTTAAAAATGTTGTGGTCCGCTATGTAAACCCCGACAAGATTTTCGCCTCTTCCCCCTCCGGTATGGATGAAGAGTTGGAAAGACTCGTCGGTCCCAACCCGCTTCGTATACTGGCGCGCGAAGTTTACGGGTTGCGCCCTACCGATCCTGTTATTGATGTTGAAGACGCCTATACCATATTGGCCAACGAAAATAACCGCCGCCTGCTCCGCGAAGGCAGGGTTGCTATCGTACTTAATAAGAATGTACTGAAAAGTACCGGTCAATGAAAAATCTGCCCCGCGCGGCTGCTTCGCCGTCTCGCTGACGGTGTATATATATGCCTTCAATCGCTCCCTGCGCTCCCTGAATTAAAGTGAGCTTTGCCAGTTCTTTCTTACTCATGGTGTACTTCATGCCTCCTATTCTATCAAAGGGGGTGATTTTTTCCCTTGATAATCTTAGGGGTGAAATTATCACTTATGAATCACATTTTCCGCTAAATTACTTGACACACCAGGTCTAAAAAAAATTTAATAATTCTAAATACTACAAAAGTAGTAAAATGAATATTTACTGCAAAAAGACAAAATGCGAACGGTTTTTTAAGCATTCCAGATAATCGCCGTTTTAGGGAACAGAGAGGTTATTGTAACTATTCAGGTGCAAGCGAGGATAGTGGAAACCGCGGAAACTACGGTTTCCGGCGGAATGAGGGGTTTTTTAGTCTGAAGGGGCTTGCCCTTCAATGGGCCGATTGAAGCGAAAAGGGGCGGCAGCCCTCTTTGTTAATGTACAAAAGGGATAAGAAACGTTTTGCGCATTACGCCGTACCTGAGTAGTTATAGGGCATTTATGGTTAGTAGTTGTGTCTATAAAGCCGGCTCCTTTGGGGGTTTGTGCGCGAAGCGCAACAAACCCCTAGGAGCCTGTGGGACTTTGGTGAATTTTTGCATATTCATGCAAAAATTCCGATTAACGGGGCTCCGCGAACCGGAGGTTCGATGGGAGTTTGCAAGGTATAAATTTGCAATAAATT
>JAISQR010000264.1 GCA_031274035.1 Treponema sp.
AAATGCCCCGTCTCTTGCGCTATCCCCAGTACTTTGATAAACGCCTCTTTAAACGCTTCCTGGTTTTCCCTCCTGAACGCGCATATCACGCTGAACTCAGGGTGCGCTTTCCCTCCGCAGATGTACCTCACCGCTACGTCCGTATAGGTTGCCTGGTGTATCCGCCGGGAGCTGAATATCCCGATTATATAACAATACACCAGCAACTCCGGCATCATTTCAGGCGGAAATATCGGACCAAAGGTCCGCTTCGTCCCCGATTCCCCGCCGGTTGATTGTTTGCGAAGGGTACATACCAAAGAACCCGTCTTTCGGAGGGCGGGGTATGGTTGATTTTGAAGCTCTGTAGGTCAAGCCGCTCTATAATGTCTACAATGAAATAAACCAAATGGTTTTCAGGCAGCCATTCCCGCAAATCCGGCGGGAAAAACATGGGCGTTTCCCGGTCTATGTTTACCAGTCGTGTACTCATAGGAGAATTTTACCGGAAGTAGGGGTTGTTAGTCGATCCCTCCAAAGCCCCATAAACTCCTAGCAGCCTGTTGCACTTGTGGATTTTTTGCATATTCATGCAAAAAATCCCGATCAATGGGCATGCTTTCGGAGTTTGTAGGGTATAAATATTCATATTTATGAATATTTATACCATTTTATACGCGAAGCGCAACAAACTCCTAGTTTTTATTTATGAGGCATCACGGACCGCGCGTCATTCATACCAGGCGGTTCAAGTCCTGTTTTTTCTATAAATATCGATTATACTGTAACGGAGACCAAGGAGGTTGAAATGAAAAAACGGCTATTTTTGATAACGAATTCTTCAAAGGACTGATATATCTGTCATCTTTATTGGAATGCAGGGTAGTTCATGTGAAGCCGAAAGGTTTTCGGGTTACCCCTACAGCGCAACAAAATATACTTTCACTGAGATCCCTGTTCCCCTACTTCTACCCCAGCGCATTTTCAAGATCGCTAATAATATCATCAGCGTTCTCTATACCCACCGAAAGCCGCATAAGCCGGTCGTTAACCCCCGCCGCACGACGCATAGATTCAGGAATAGCCCCGTGGGTTTGTATCAGTGGATAGGTAATAAGGGATTGAACACCGCCCAGGCTTTCGGCAAAGAGGATGAGGGAGACTCTTTTCAGAAGAACCGCTACCAGGGAACTATCTTTAAGATAAAATGATATCATACCGCCGTGCCCCCTGGTCTGGGCGCAGGTTAAGGCATACTGGGGATGATCCTCAAAGCCCGTATAAAAGACCTTTTCTACCCGCTGATGGCCTCTAAGCCACTGCGCTATGCGGCTGGCGTTCTCTTCGTGCCTGTTCATACGGAGTGCCAGGGTTTTAAGCCCGCGCAGCACAAGCCATGCGTCAAAAGGGCTCAGGGAGGCGCCTTCGCTCTTCTGAATATTACGGAGTTGCTCCGCCATATCTTCCCTTGAATGAACGATGAAACCTGCCAGGGTATCGTTGTGTCCGGCAAGGTACTTAGTCCCGCTATGAATGACAAGGTCCGCACCTAAATCCAGGGGGGTCTGAAAATACGGTGAAAGGAAGGTATTGTCCACTATAAGGCTGCCGCCATGCCTATGGATAAGATCGGCGCAACGGCGGATGTCGGTTACCTTCATCATTGGGTTTGAAGGGGTTTCTATAAAGACGGCTTTAGTTTCCGGTTTAAGGGCGGCTTCCACTTTGGCAAAGCTACTGGTATCAATCCATGAAAAAGAAAAGCCGTAGCTGGCATAGTATTCATCAAAGAGGCGGAAAGTTCCACCGTAGAGATCCTCCGATACGATCAGATGATCTCCAGGCTTAAAGAGTTTAATGATAGCAGAAATGGCCCCCATACCGGTGGAAAAGGCAAGACAGTACCTGCCCTGTTCTACCAGAGCAAGGGTTTTTTCCAGTTCAGTCCTTGTAGGATTGACCGCGCGGGAATAATCATAGCCGGTGGATTCCCCAAGGCCGGGATGCCTGAATGTCGCGCTCTGATAAATAGGAGTGCTGACAGCTCCTGTTGTGGAATCAAAAGGAGTAACCCCATGTACAAGGATACTGTCCAGGGAAAGTTTACTGTTATCAAATTTTTCCATAAAAATTCCTATTCTAAAGCATGGTTAAAATCTTCTATTAAATCATCATCGGCCTCAAGACCAACTGAAATACGTATAAGGCTGTCGGTGATGCCCAATCGCCGTCGTTCTTCAACCGGTACGGAAGCATGGCTCATCCTTACCGGATAGGAAGCAATGGTTTCCACACCCCCAAGGCTTACCGCAGATGCGGCCAGGCGGGTCTGCCCAAGAAAACGGAGTGCATGTTCGGCGCTCTTTGTCTTGAAGGAAAGCACCGCTCCAGGGCCGGTAGACTGAGCATCGTGTATGGTTTTGCCGGGATGATTATCCAGACCCGGATAATACACCGCTTCAACATTCTTATGTGTACTGAGATACCGCGCAATTTTTATTGCCGAAGCCTGCTGGGCATCAAGACGGACTTTGAGGGTCTTAATCCCCCGTAGTATAAGCCAGCAGTCCCAGGGACCCGGCACGGCTCCGAAGCCGTTCTGTACCGCGTAGACCTTATCCCCTAGTTCAGCCGTTCTTGTAACCGCAAGCCCCGAAATAACATCGCTGTGTCCGCCCAAAAATTTCGTAGCTGAGTGTACCACAATATCCGCCCCAAGCTCAATGGGCCGCTGGAAGTAAGGCGTCATAAAAGTATTATCTACAATAGAGATAAGCCCCGCATCTCTGGCAAAATCCAGACAGGTTTTCAGATCCGTAATCTTGAGGAGCGGGTTGGATGGTGTCTCAAGGAGCAGGGCCTTGGTATTAGATTTAACCGCCCGCCTTATATTTTCGCTGTCCGTAGTATCCACGGCGGTAAGTTCCATACCCCATCGTTTATAGAAGGTATTGAGGATACGGCGGCTGCCGCCGTAGATATCCTCGGCGGCAATAATATGATCGCCTGCGGAGAATATCCCCAGACAGGAAGAGACAGCCGCAATACCGCTACCAAAAGCATAGGCTTTTTCGCCCCCTTCCAAAAGAGCGATAGTTTCTTCCAGGGCCTTCCGTGTAGGATTCCCCGACCGGGCATAGTCAAACTCCCGCTCCTCCGACAGATCGCCCTGATCAAAGGTAGAAGTCTGTATAATAGCCGTCCCCAGGGCGCCGGTAACCGGATCTGTTTCATGACCGTTATGAATAAGGAGGGTACCAAAGGAATCCCCCTTTCCTGAAATAGCTGAGTTAGCTTCTTTGTTCTTCATATAAATTCTTATTATTTTTATAGCAATAATATAGTAGCTAGTCAATACAGCAGGGGGCAGGGCATCGGCGTTTACTCTGAGAACAATGCCTGATACAGGAAATCCGAATCCAGGGCTGCGTGCATCATGCGGCGTTTGGCGCCGACCCGTTTTTTTGCCTTTTTCCGTCCTGAATGTCCGGTATTGCACTATGGTTTTTTAATCCTGCCGCTCAAGCCCCGTTCGCTCCTGATTTCACACCGCTCAATACGCCCGTGCCCCTTCTCTTCCTCCCCCTGCTCTACATCCCCTCAAAGTACTCTTTGATATTCCCCTACAGCGTCTTCTGATTCTCTTTTACCGCAAGCACATAATCCGCCTGCTTCCCTCGGACTTTCAGTCCGCCGCGTCTATCGTTATCGTGTCCCCGCTCACGCCTATCAGATATAACAGATCGGGGATAGCCGTTATTTCATTACTCGCGGAAACGTAGTTTCCGATTCTTCCGCGGCAAGCTGTCCCAGTACCAGGTTGTTTTCATTTACCCATGCGCTGACCATGTGTACCGCCTGATGTTTCCCTTCCTTCCCGCTCCCCCGGATGGTCTTTCCGTCTATCGCCACCTGCCGCCCTCCCGCTGCGCTCGTCCCTCCCAGCCAGTTTTGCGGGCATTTCATTAATTCCGCCGGATTCACCCGTTCAAATATCCTGCGGAACGTGTCCTCGTCCGGTATGCCGTGTGGAAGTTCCAGAAACTGCTGGAACCATTCCTCCCGGTCCCGTCCCATCTCTTCCATCTCATCAAACCCTTCCCCCCGGGTCGTTATCGAGCATAACCCGATGACCAACAGGTCTATCAGCTTGTGCCGCAGATACCCCCATTGCCTCCTCGGATCCGTTATCCTTCCCAGTTCTTCCTTCATCCGCTTTACCGCTTCTTCTGATAGTTCCATTGTTTCCCTCCTCCTGGATTCCTTGAGGATATCTTATCATGAAAAAGTAAGTGCTGTTGCCCTGGCAATTTGGGCTGTCCCCTTGAAATTTCCACCGTTTCTTTGCTGAAGCCCCACAGGCTGCTAGGAGCCTGTGGCACTTGTGGGTTTTTTGCATATTCATGCAAAAAATCCCGATCAATGGGCATGCTTTCGGAGTTTGTAAGGTATAAATATTCATGTTTATGAATATTTATACCATTTTATGCGTGAAGCGCAACAAACTCCTAGCAGAATGTAACATCTAAAACTTTACAATTAATGATAAGATTTGTATGATTTACCGAAGGAGTAATACCAATGGCAAAAGCAAGACAAGCAATCATACTGACCCCGGAAGATCGGAGGGAACTTGAGGCGTTTACAAACGGCGGCAAGAGAAGCATCAAGTTGTTTGTATAAGCGGGCGGAAATTATCCTTGCACTTGACAGCTCGGAGGGATGAAGCCCTGCCAAAGAAGCGGGTATCGCCGAACGGTTTGAGGTAAGCCGCCAGACCGTTCAAAATGCAAAAAATGATTTTTTAGCATCAGGAGACATCAAGTCCTTTTTGCAACGGAAGAAGCGGGAAACACCGCCGGTTCCGGCAAAGGTAACCGGTGAATTGGAAGCCCGTATCATCGCGCTGGCGTGCGGTATACCGCCTGCGGGATTCGCCGCCTGGAGCCTGCGATTATTGGCCGACACCTGTGTGGAATTACACTATACGGATACCTTATCCCATATGACGGTCAGCCGCCTTTTAAAAAAACACCGCTTAAGCCCCATCTGAAAGATTGCCGTCGAACTTTAGTTCGCTGTATACCGCCCCTGCACAACGGCGCATTCGCAGCGGCCATGGAGGACGTGCGGCCTTATGATGAACAGTATCCGTTGGTCTTGCATGGACGAGAAACCGTATCATCTGCTTGACCATGCGCGGGAAGCGCTGCCGCGGAGAACGAAAAAAGACTGGGCGTATAAGATTCAACGGCTCCTGGACAGGCAATATCCTGAGGCAAAAAAGTTGTGCTGGTTATGGACAACGCGAATCTATGGTTCGAGAATACCCATGCGCTCTCCTCGCTGTATGAGACCTTTTCACCCGAACAAGCATTCCGGCTTGCCCAAAAACTCGAAATACACTTCACGCCCAAGCACGGAAGCTGGCTGGACATTGCCGAGTTGGAATTGTCGGCATTGGCGGTCCTGTGTTTAGGGATGCGGCGCATTGGTGATATACAGGCACTTAACCGCGAACTTTCGGCATGGCATAGCCAACGGAACCGGAAACAAAAGGGGGAGAATGGCAGTTCACCGCCGCCGATGCTCGTATCAAGCTCAAAAGTCTCTATCCGACGGCTGTTGAATAAACTTTTAGTTGTTACAACCTCCTGGAAAGATTTTCTGCTTTTTGTTATCGCTCATGCCAGAGGCGGCTAAAAGTAAAATTACTGCTTTCCGTAATGCGAGCCTTGCGGAGTTCATCCGGAGGAATGGCTGGTATACCGTAGAGTTTCGGCTGTCCTCTTCCATGACGTACGGGAACGGTAAGAGCGTTCGGGATAAAGCGGAAGTCTTAACAGCTAACTATCCGATCAAACCTCCTGAAAAAGACCGCAGAAAGTAAAGATAAAGCCTGACATACGCAGATAGTTTCGTATGTCAGGCTTTGTCGATCTTGCGATTGTAAGGCTATTTTACTATGTGTAATTTCCGGGCGGCTTGTATTCGCTGGCGGGTCCCGCTTCGGAGGCGGTATTTGAAAATATGATAGCCATGGAATTCCTGAAAAACAAACTGAGCCGCAGACTTAGGGAGCCTTTATTTTTACAGGGATTCCAAGGGGGTGGAAATTGATCTTCCTCTCCCTGATTGATGAGGGCGCCTCCGTTTTACTCTACGATATCAAAACCATTAAAGCTGAAATGGCGAATCCCTGGGTCAGGTGAATTTTTAAGGATGCTAAAAAGCATATCCTATCTTTTTATGAAAATCCCCGGCCTTCCAATCAATACTTCCGCCCCGCGGTCCAGCCCCGGCTCTCCCGCTGTATCCGGTAGAGCCGGGCGAAAAGCCCGTCCCGAGCCAGCAGTTCTTCCCCGGAGCCTTCCTCCGCCAGCCGCCCCTTGTCCAACACGGCGATCTTGTCCGCGCCTAAGACGGTCCGCAGCCGGTGGGCGATGACGATCACCGTCCTGTTTTTCACCAGCGCCGAAATGGCTTCCTGAATAAGGGCCTCGTTCTCCGGGTCCAGGGAGGCGGTGGCTTCGTCCAACAGTACGATGGGGGCGTTTTTCAGGAGCGCCCGGGCAATGGAGATACGCTGCCGTTCCCCGCCGGAAAGGGTGGAGCCGTTTTCGCCGATCACCGTGTCGTAGCCTTCGGGCAGTTCCCGGATAAACTCGTCGCACCGGGCGGTTTTTGCCGCGGCATAGACCTCATCGTCGCCGGTCCCCTCCCTGCCGATGCGGATGTTGTTTTTCACCGTATCGTTAAAGAGCGCCACGTCCTGAAACACAAAACTCATGAACCGCATCAGGATTTCGGGATCGATCTCCCGGATATTCCTGCCCCCCAGAAGTATCTCCCCCTCCCGCATGTCCCAGAACCGGGCGATAAGCCGGGACAGGGTACTCTTGCCGCTCCCCGAAGGCCCCGCCAGCGCGGTAAGCCCCCCCCTGGGGAATAAACTTGACCCATAAAATCCAACATTTCCCTATAGTCGAAGAGGGTGTAGAATTTCTGTAGACCCCGCCAAACTGTTTTGACTCCGGGCGGACCGTCACTGGGCGCGCGCCGGGGGCCGCCGAGATTGCCTATGTGCTCCACCGCTTCCCCTATCGTA
>JAISQR010000274.1 GCA_031274035.1 Treponema sp.
TTGAGCCGGTTCCAAAACTCGGTTAGTTTTGGCCCGGCTCTTGGAAAAAGCGGTCAAAAGCCCGCTTTTTCTCCTAAATCTAAGGTTGCAGTTCCAAAATCTGACATTTTGGAACTGCCTCACTTCTCAAAAGGATATTTAAGGCCCCAGGTTTCTCTGATGCTATCCATGGTCTTCATGACCTTGATGATTTCAGCGTGGGGCATTTCGGGGCATTCAACTTCGCCTTTTTCGATGGCCCTCTTGCAGGCTTCCACCTGGTATTCAAAGCCGGTAAACTGTTGGGGCGTATAGTAAGAGGCGACAGGTTTGTCGTCCGTACCGTATACCTCTATACCTTCGCAGTTATTGATGTTTTTAAACCGTATATAGCCTCTGTCTCCGTACACCATGCCGGCCTTGTCTCCCTTGGCTACCATGCTGCTAAAGAGGATCGCCTTCTTCCCGTCCTCGTAGGTGATGACGGTGGTGCTGGAAGCGTCTACCCCGGTATAGCAAGGTTCCATGGAAGTCTGAATACCCCGGATATTGCCGCTGCCAAAAGTCATGAAGGCAAAGTTGATGGTATAGACCCCCATATCCAAGAGGGCGCCCCCCGCCAGACGGGGGCTGTGGTTTCTTTCTCTCAGATTCAAGATGGGAGCGGCCAGGTTGGCGTAGAGGGCCGCGGGCTTTCCGATAGCCCCGGCGGCCAGAATGTCGTCCATGACTTTTCGCATGGGAAGATACCTGGTCCAAATCCCTTCGGCCGCCAGGAGCTTTTTCTGCTCTCCCAGGCTGCAAATTTCTTCGGCCTGGGCCGCGTTTACCGTGAAAGGCTTCTCGCAGAGCACAGGCTTCCCGTGTTCCAGGCTCTGCTTCATCTGCTCGTAGTGATGCGAATGAGGTGTGGCCACGTAGACAAGTTCCACCTGGGGATCCGATATGAGATCCTCATAGCTTCCGTAAGCCTTTTGGAAATGATAGGTCTGGGCAAATTGTTTTGCCTTTTCATAATCCCTGGACGCTATTCCGTAAGGCTCCGCCCCGTTCATAAGATTGAGCGTTTGAGCCATCTTGCCCGCGATGTTACCGGCCCCGAGTATCCCGACTTTCATATTGCCCCCTTCCCTTTGAATTGAATCTTCCGGAATCTTTCCCAAGACTATTCTATCACATTGATACAATCCTGGGCAACAGTACTTACTTTTTCAACCGCGGTTTTACTTTTAACCACAAAAACCGCGAAAGGCACGAAAAGAAAAACAACCACAGACCACACGTCGGACCAAAGGTCCGCAAACACGGACTTTTGCTCGAAATTCCCCGTTCTTGTCCCTGTCGTCGAACCATCGAACCGAAGGTTCGCGGTTCGATGTGCGGTCCGTGGTTAAATTCTTTGCAAAGTAAACGCATATGGGGTTCACACCCCCTCCGTTCGAAAAAAACTACGTTTTATTTCGAGCTGCCCCTTTTAAGCCATTATTGGCATATAGTCACCTGAGTAGTTACATTTTTTTTCAAAAAAAACTGCGAAAAATTCGTAAAACAGACAAAAATAGCAATAAACCCTTGACGTTGTTTCTGAAAAGGGATACCCTATTTAAGAATAGGAATTACTTTTTGGATTTTTTGCGATTATGCGTTTCCTTCGGGATTCTGCTATTTCTACAGGATTTAGGGATTTGGCCTTTCTCATTTGTCTCTCTTTCTCAATCCTTATATAGTACCCTTTTGCATCCTCTTTCTGTTCCGGATAAAACCGGTGGAGTGGAGTCGTCCGCGTTGGCGGATGTGAATACATAGGACTTTTGTCCGCGTGCGCCCGGACACGTAAACCGGGGCGAAAGCCCCTGTTTATTCCGGGAGAAGGAATTTTCTCAATGGCTAAGAAATTGTATGTCGGTAATCTTTCCTACAACACCACAGAAGACGGTCTTCGTAACCTTTTCGGCGGTTTTGGCAATGTGGCGTCGGCGAAGATCGTTTTTGATCGGGAGACCGGCAATTCGAAGGGCTTCGGGTTTATCGAGATGAGTACCGACGAAGAGGCCACCGCCGCAATCGCCGGTACCAACGGTCATGAATTAGATGGCCGCCAGCTCCGGGTAAACGAAGCTATGGATAAACCCCGCCGGGATCGCGGTTCCAGCGGCGGTGGATACAGGAACAACTGGTAATTTCCGACTCCAGGCCGCTTTCGGGATAAGTTCCGGGAGCGGCGGCGGGACGGGCTACTTTAGAAAATCTTTTCTCATAGGGGTAAAGAAATCTACCAGTATGCCTTTTTCAAGACAGACGCAGCCGTGTTCAATGCCGTCCTGCTTGCAGAGGCTATCCCCTTTTGACACCTCTTTAACCTCATCGCCAATGGTAAAGCGGAAGCGGCCTTCGGCGACATAGGTAATCTGGGTGTGGGGATGACTGTGTACGGCGCCCACCGCTCCTTCCTCAAAATAATTTTCCACGCACATCATGGCATCGCAATAGGCCAGGATGCGACGTACAACTCCGGGCGCGGCTGTCTCGCCCTCAATGTCCCCGCCGAATACCCAGCGGGCGTCTTTATGGTTCTTGTTCATGGAGATAGTCTACCCTAATCGAATAAAACCAACAACAGGCTGACCGCGGATAAACCAAAGGGTAGAGCTTTTCCCGAGACTCGGTTAGTTTTGGGAAAGC
>JAISQR010000307.1 GCA_031274035.1 Treponema sp.
AGTTTAAATTTTTGCCGCAGATAGCGGGGTATGAAACCGCGCAGTATTTTCGGACTGAAAGTCCGCAATTTCCTATCCATCGACAGATTTTTTCGGATCGAAAAAATCTGATACCTCGCACTGAAGGGCGAGGTAGTTCATTTTAACGGCGGTTCGGCGGAAGAAGTTAAAATGTTACGCGGAGATCTGTTCCCAAAAACTGAAGTTTTGGGAAGCCTCCGTATTAAGAGGATTATGATAGGGGAAAAACCGTTTTTTCCTAGGAGTTTGTAAGGTATAAATATTCATGTTTATGAATACTTATACCGTTTTATGCGCGAAGCGCAACAAACTCCTAGCGGGCAAAAGGCCGATATTATTTTGAGCCGGCCGGTTGTTTCGCGGCCGGCTCTTACCGTTTCCGGGAGGGAACATGACCATACAAAAAAGAAAACTCAGAAGCGGCCTGGAACGGAAACTGGCGCGGTGGGGTTGGTATTTTGTCATTCCGTCGATTATCTTTTTTTCGATTTTCTCTTTTTATCCTATTGTAAACGCCTTTTTTCTGAGCTTTCACCGGAAGAACATGATCTCCCTCGTTCCGCCTGTTTTTGTCGGATTTAACAACTACCTCAGCGTTTTAAGCTCCGGCGGTTTCTGGAATTCAGTCCGGGCCACCCTTACCTTTACCCTGGGAACCTTTATCCCCCTGGTAATAGTAAGCCTTATCCTAGCTTCCTTCATCACGGCCCAGAAAAACATGGCCCGGATATGGCAGCTCGTCTTTTATTCCCCGGCGGTACTGTCCTCCGCGGTGGCGGCCCTTATCTGGATGATCATCTTTCAGCCGACGGGCCTTGCCAACCAGTTTGTCAACGCCGCCCTCATGCGGGGCGGGGTGGATATGCGCTGGCTTTCCAACGGTTCCATGATCCAATTCTCCACGATGATCGTTTACTTCTGGAAGTATATAGGCTACTTTACCATCCTGTTCATAACCGGCCTTACCAAAATACCCCACGGTATTTATGAGGGCGCCACCATAGACGGCGCCTCGCCGCTCCAGACCTTCTTTAAAATCACCCTGCCCCTGCTTAAACCGACTACCGTCATGGTTTCTATTATGGCCATGCTCCAATGCCTCAAGACCTTTTCCACGCAGTACCTCTTCGTGCAGAGCGGCGCGCCCCGGGGCCCCGTCGACGTAATCACTTTGAACATTTACACTACCGCCATGAAAGAATTCAACATAGGCCGTGCTTCGGTAATGAGCATAGTGCTCTTTATCACCATGCTTATCCTCACGATAGTACAACTACGCACGTCACGCAGTGATGATGTCACCTATTAGGAGGAGATGATGAATCAAATGACACGGACCGCCTCTGAGACTTTAAACATTTCAGGCATCCTTATCAAGATATTTCTATTTATAACGGCGCTGCTCATACTGCTGCCGCTGGTATTCATGCTCACCGCGGCCTTCATGCCGCGTCTGGAAATTGTCCGCATGCCCTACCGCTGGATACCTTCCCGTATCGAGTGGAGCAACTTCTACAAGGCCATCGCGGGGAATGACGGCAATTTTGTGTTTATACGCAATGTCGGGAATTCGCTCTTTGTGTCCGTCTCCGTGGCGATCCTGACCGTCATACTCTCGTCCATAACCGGCTACGGCCTGGCCAAGTTCCGTTTTAAGGGGCGGAACGTCGTCTTTATGGCGATTATGATGACCATGATGATCCCCTTTGAGACGATCATGGTGCCCCTTTATATGGTGGTGCTGAACCTCGGTATGCAGAACACCTATCAGGGCCTTATCATTCCCTTTATGATGAACGCCTTCGGCGTCTTTATCATGCGCCAGTACCTCCAGACCTTCCCCACGGACATGCTTGACGCGGCCCGGATTGACGGCTGTACGGAGCCGGGCATATTCGTAAAAATAGTGCTGATCAATTCCGGCCCCGCGATAGCGAGCCTCGCCATCCTCAGCTTCCGCCAGCAGTGGGACAACCTCCTGTGGCCCCTCATGGTGGCCCAGGAAAAGCGGCTTAAAACCATACCTACCTACATTGTCAGTTTTGCCGAGGAGAAGTTTGCCGACGAGGGCGCCATGATGGCGGTGGCCCTGCTGGCCTGCGTGCCGGTGGTCATCATGTTTATCACCCTGTCGAAATACTTTGTGGGCGGCTCCTCGGTCTACACGGCGGGCAAGGAATGATACCTCTTCATAAGGCTAAACTTGCCCGCGATTTTTATAATTCATTTCCATCGGCAGATTTTTCAGAATCTTCTATAATCCGTTCCGCCTGGTCCAGCGGGATACCCCTTTCACGGGCAACACGGGAGCGGTCTTCAAATTCGATCTTGGAACGGAGCTTTTTACCGCCGTAGAAAACCGTTTTGCGTTTAACTTCGCCGAATTCCCCGGCTATCTTCTCTTCCTCCCGTCTGAGGGAAAGCCTGCGTACCGGTATTTCGCGGAAGCCTATGGCCCGCGAATGTTCAAACATGGCGGTTCTAAGAGCGGGCAGTTTCTGCGGGCCGGTAAGCGCCGAAACTATGGTTCCCGGACGGGATTTTTTCATAACACAGGGAGAAAAGGTTACATCCAGGGCGCCCGCGTCGAAAAGTCTTTCCATCAGGAAACCAAGGGCTTCGCCGGTCATATCGTCAATATTGGTTTCTATCAGCGTCAGTTCTTCGGTATTATAGGGAAGAGGACCCTGGGCGGGGCCGGGGTTTTCCTCCCGCCAGGAAACACGGAGTACATTGGAACGCTCCATTTTGCGTGTACCTATGCCTATACCGGTTTTAATTTCCGTAAAACGCGCCGTGCTGATAAACTCGTCAACCGAGGCCGCAAGTATTGCCGCGCCTGTAGGCGTAGTCATTTCCTTATTAAAGCCGCCGGTTTTAACAGGCAGACCGCGGACCAGTAACTGCACGGCAGGAGCGGGAACCGGCAGTATGCCGTGAGCGCACTTTACCGTTCCGCCGCCCAATTCAATTTCCCCGCAGGTGATCCGATCCGGTTTTAGCATATCCAGACAAATTGCCGCGCCTACCACATCGATGATCGAATCGAGGGCGCCCACTTCATGAAAGCATATCTCGTCTTCCGAAACCCCGTGTACCTCCGACTCCGCCTTTGCGATAAGGGAAAAAATATCCAGGGCGCGTTTTTTTGCCCCCCCGCTTATCCCTGAGTTTTCAATGAGCGCACGTATTTCCTTCCAGGAATTGTGCGCGTGTTCATGGCCGCTATGATCGTGTCCGTGTGAATGTTGATGATCATGCCCGTGATGATCGTGCGTGTGTTCATGGCAATGCGGATGCCCGTGGCGGCTATGTTCGTCATGATCGTCTTCATGGCTGTGATGATCATGGCGGGCTCCGTCTTCCCCGTCATCATGGGCAATATGATCCGTCCGTCCTTCAATCTCAACAACGGCATGAAGGCCCCTTATACCGCATCTTTCATCTTCGGCGAAGTCAAGACGCCAGCCCTCAACACCCAGTTTTAAGAGTTCGTTTCTGAGCTTGTCAGGATCAGCGCCCAAATCAACCAAAGCTCCCAGGGCCATATCCCCGGAAATTCCCGCATAACAATCAAAATGTAATGTCTTCATTATTATTCCTTTGCCAGAATTCTATTCAGGCTGCCCATCCTGTACCCTTCAAGTTCAAACGCAACATACAGAAAGCCGAAAGACTTAAAGCTCGCCGAAAGATCGTCAAGGAATTGTTCGTTGAAGAATCGCGGGCGTTCCTCCGGCGACACTTCTATACGCGCAATGTCCCCGTGGGATCTTACGCGGAACTGGCGGAAACCCGCCGAGCGCAGGCGATCTTCAGCCTTGTCTATCCGTTCCAGCTTTTCCCGGTCAATCCGCTCGCCGTAGGGGATGCGGGAGGCAAGACAGGCAAAGGCCGGCTTGTCCCAGGTAGGAAGATCAAAACGCTTAGAGAGCGTTCTTATTTCCGCCTTGTTAAGGCCGGCTTTGCGGAGCGGGCTTACAACGCACAGTTCCTCAAGGGCTTTTAAACCGGGCCGGTAATCGCCCAGATCGTCGATGTTGGAACCGTCCAGTACCGCGTTGATCCCGTGCTGTTTTGCCGCGTCGAGAATGCCGCCAAATTCGATCTTCTTACAGAAGTAGCAGCGCTCCTTTGGATTTGCCGCAACTTCCTCATCAATTTCCATTTCTTCCACCAGAATGTGCTTCAGGCCGATTTTAGCGGCAATCTCTTTAGCCGCGGTAATTTCGCTTTGAGGAAGCATGGGGGAAACAATAGTAACCGCTATTGCGTTATCCCCCAGCGCGGCGGATGCCGCATGGCAGAGGAAGGAACTGTCTACACCGCCTGAAAATGCAACCGCCGCGCTTCCCAATGATGAAATAATGTCCAAGAGCTTCCGGTATTTCTGGTCCAATGTTTGTCCGGTATCTTCCTTGAACAAATTTGAATTGCCGGAATAATTTCCGGCTTCAAGTAAGGTGTTGTTTTGCATGAATCTTCCCTTTAAAAATATCCCTTCATAGGATTTGAATATGATTATTGGTAACTACTCAGGTTTGCGGTTTTTAATGTATATTCTTTCTGTTCATCAGAAGACAGGGAGCATACGGCTTCATGCCGGTACTTATCTATACCATTTTTCAGCGGATAAAGTCAATGTCCTCCTCTTCGCACGCGCTGCCGTTCTTTAAAAATATCTATAGCCTTATCGATCATCCTTGCCAGGGGAAGCTGTTCCAAGCCCGCGAGGAAGAAGTGATCGTTTTGCAAGGGAAGGAGTATACGTTCCCCAGGCGCAGAAAGGACGGCGTTGGAGATACCCGCGGTAATTTCCCCCATCATGCTGTCGGTAATGACAATGCCTATAGGGCCCAGGATAAAATCGCCCAGGGAGGCGGAAACCCTGACGGCGTTTTCCCCGGTTGCGCCCCGGTCCGCGCCGGCCCTAACCATACGCTCGGTTGCCGTAGCATTGGTTCCAAGTGCGATTATCTCGCTCTCCTTATCAATAAATTCACGGAGCTTTGCGATAAGCTGTACGCCTATTCCGCCGCCCATGCCGTCGATTATAACAATACACTGTTTCATAAGTAAATATTATAGGCAAAGTCTTGATATTTCAAGTTTTTAAACGCCAGATAACACTAATGACGATACCCCGCTATATTGCCGGAGGAAGAATTGAACCGCCCCAGAGGCTCCCCCGCGAACCGGTGAGCGGGTTCTTAGGTATTACACCCGCGCATTCCAATAAAAATAGGACTTGAAAATACAAGAAGTTTATGATCATCTATATTATATTTCCCTTTATAATTATAATATCCATATCCTTCTACCCGGACCCAGCCGGGTGAAAGATTCAGGGAGAGCGTTCCCGTATAAACACCGTCACAGGGGATCTTTTGTACCGTTGTACCGTTATGGACAATTTGGATAAACTTTGTTCTAAGTCCAAACCGTTCCCATACACTCCGTCGTTTACTTTCGTCAAGGTGAATGGTAAGGGTACATTCACCTGCGGCCGCGGTTTCCCCCAGGCCGCAGGTTCCAAAGGCATTCGATAAAGTGATGTGTAACACCGGGCCGCAGGTTACAAAGGTCCGCCCTTTGGCGAGGGCTTCTTTAACCGTAACACCGGTAATGATTCCATCCTGGAGACCTAAGTAGGTGGCGCTTGTCAGGACATCTTCTTTATCCGGGCCGTGCCAATCCCGCCCGCTGCCGGCGGCAAGTTTATAACCCCGGTTAAGGAGCTTTGTCCACCAATTGAAGGCAAGGTTATTTTTAAATCGTTCCTGGGGGAAAGGTTCGGACCATACTTCAATATAATCCACGTTATTCCAGTTATGAATTTTAAAATCCCAGTAACAGCCGGTACACAAGGGACTGCCCACGTTAAAGGGATGGGCAATTCCCACAATGCCATTTACGGCTTTAATCTCCGCAATATAAGTATCTATATTTTCAGGGAGCGCGAAACGCCAATCAATATATTTTTCCGCTCCTATAACCAGCAGGTGTCCAAAAAATGTGGTCCATTCGATTCCTGGAATGACAGGGAGGGTTCTTTTTATAAGTTCCGGGGTAATATCTTCCAGGGCGGACATGGTATTATGATCGGTTACGGCGATAGCGTCGTAGAGATACTGCCGGGCGCTTTCACACAATGCCTCCGTGGTAAATTGTCCGTCGCTGTTTATCGTATGGGTATGTAACTCAAAACACTTATAATCTATCAATTATTTTCAATGCTCCCGCTATGGGCATGTACCTGTAAGCGGTACTGAACTTCGTTACTGACTACCGCGTGTACGTTGATAACCGCCCGCCAATTTCCCGCCAGGGCTGGTTGTTTAAGAAAACCAGGAGAAGAAAACCCCGCGGAAATGATATGGCGCTGTTCAGGAGCGTGCCGGTGGGCGCATCCAACATAGGTTTCATTATAGTCTATAGACAGCGTGAGCAAATTAACCACCGGCAGATAATCTCTCCATATACCATATTGTCCGATATACTCTGGCGGGACATATACCGCTATACCCGTTTCAATTAAACGTTTCGCTTCGGTTTCATCAGACAGCGCCTTGGGGGTGTAAGAACAGATAAATTCCAAAGCGTCAAATTTTTCTTTCAGCGGAATAGATATACACCTATTGGTTTTTGAATCTTCTCTGTGGAAACAATAGATTTCATCCAGCAGGACTTCCACTATTTTTCCCATTCCTTCTCTTTTAAATTGGTATATATATAGACGCCCGCGGATACGGAACAAATCAGGAACATTATCACCGATAACGCGGCGGTTTTTTCATAGTCCATATACGTATTAAATTGCCGAAACAGCGAAATACCCAGCATAGTCGGCGTGGTAGCTCCTAACAGGAGGAATGGTGTGGTAAAAGCGCCCACATTACCCATAAAAACAAAGGTTGCGGAGACAAAAACATCCTTTATAGAGAGGGGTAAAATCATGTGGGTAAAGACTTTCCACTTACCCGCCCCCACATCACGGGCGGCTTCGATAACTGAATCGGGGATTCCAGAAAGCCCCGAAGTAATGATCAGCGCCGCAAAGGGAATATTAAACCAGATGTTCATAAGGATGATGCCCTTTGCGTTGTACATCAGGCCGGGTTTAATATTTCCGCCGAATAACTGGGAGATTCGGTTTATCAATCCCGAATCGCGAATAATAACCATCATCGCGTAGATTGCCACAAGCCCCGGAATAAAACGGGGAATGAGATACAGAGCCCCTATGAGTTTGCTTATCTTTGATTTGGTAAACCGTAAGTACATGGCCAAAATATAGGCGGCTATCATAGCCAGCAAAACGGTGATGACGACAACCCCCAGGGTAAAAAGAATACTGCCAAACTCCAAAGGGTTCGTAAAAAAGTAGGTGTAATTTTCCAGGGTAATCTTGCCGGTTTGCCGGTTACGGAAACTCCTGGTTACTGAATTAATAATGGGATAAGCTACTACCAGCATTACCACAAGAAAAGCTGGTAATACCAAACCATAGGCGGCCAAATTATTTAGAAAATTATTCTTTTTCTTATTCACCTGATTATTCCCCTGCCCGGTAAAAGGCTGTTTGGAAGTTACTAAACCATCCTCACTTCCAAACAGTCCCCATCATCAATTACGGTAATGTCGCAATCGTTTCATTCCAGAGTTTTTTCATTTCCTGATCCAAAGCGCCGATGGATATGGTCCTGAAATTACTGACATCCAGATCCTTTACGGAGGCCGCTTCTTTAGCATCGAGTTTGGAATTTTCGATCAAAGGAATAGCCGCCATATCCGCCAGGAGTATATTTTGGGCTTCAGGGGAAAGCAGGAAATTGATAAAGGCATGGGCCTCTTCGGGATACCTTCCAAAACTCGGTATGCAAAGAGACATGAGAGAACCAGTAAAGGACGGATCAATCTGATATATCTTTATGCTTGAAGGCAAGCCGCCGGTTTTTACCCCGGTAAGGGCCTGGTCCGCCCATGCGGGCGCCATATCAATTTCCTTGCTGGTTAAAAGATCCAAGGTTCCCTGATTCTTGTTGGGATACACCACCTTCCCTGACGATTTATACAGATAGGGATGGATTTCCTTGAGATAAGCAAAGCCCTGATCCCACTGAGTTGCCCATTTAGGATCGTTAGACAGTAACGATTCCGGCGCAAGAAAATTATAAATGGCGGTCGAAACAAAAGCGCTTCCCGCCCCGCCGGTATCCGGCGAGTTATAGGCAAAACGTCCGGGATGATCCTTGATCCATTGGGTCAGTTCCCTGGTGGTTTTGGGCGGATTCCGAACAACATCGGAGTTGTAGGCCATAACCACCGTGGTTCCCCGGTAGGGAACAAAATATTCCTGCCCAATAGGAGGCCGCGCGGTAACGCCGGCAAAGTTCGGAATCTTGGCGGGATCATACTTGAGGAGCATTTCCGGCCCCCCTTCCGTTAAGAAAACCGACATTTGGGTATCCCCCACCTCGACAATATCGAAGGTAGTATTCTTCTGTCCCGACTGATATGCCGCCATAACCCTGCTCTCAATGGTCTGGGTTCCGCCGCCTGACGCCATGTGCTGGAGCACCATGGTGAAATTTTGATTGTACCGGGGGTCTTTATTAAAAACATCCACCAGTTTTTCAAAAATCATCCTAACATTATCCGAACCGCTGGTCCAAATGTTCACTTCCGGTTTTGCCCCCCCCCCCCTATTCTGGGTTCCAGCGGCAAATACCGACATAGCAGTCATAATTACCAACAAAAAGGCAATCGACTTTTTCATCTTTCACGTCCTCCGTAAAATAAAAATATATTATTTATATAGAAGATTTCCCAAAACTCGGTTAGTTTTAGGAAAGGCTCTATATTTTGCACTAAACCGCACTCCCATCCTGGGAAAATACATTACTCTTGCCGAATTCGACATGTACCTTGTCCCCCACATCCAGGGCGGTAAGCTCTGTCCGGGGGATAAAGGATTTAATTACCTCTTCACCGCACTGGATATTCACATCCACATAGTGGCCAAGGATCATAATAGTTCTGATCGTCCCATTGATTGCCGCGTCTTGAAAACCGGGGATGATTTTTACATTTTCCGGCCTGACCGCCGTCAGATTCTCCCCCTGTTTCCAGAAATTCATTTCGCCAATAAAGGATGCTACATATTTTGAGGCGGGGTTATCGTATATCTCTGTAGGAGTCCCGATCTGCTCAAATTTACCCTTGTTCATAACCACGATCCGGTGAGAAATGGCCATAGCCTCCTCTTGGTCGTGGGTAACAAACACGATGGTAATACCCAGTTCGGACTGTATCTTTTTAAGTTCCTCCCGCATCTGCATACGAATCTTGGCATCCAGCGCGGAGAAAGGCTCGTCTAAAAGGAGCACCTCGGGCTGAAGCAGCAAGGAGCGTGCTATGGCGATCCGTTGCTGCTGTCCCCCTGAAAGCTGGTTGGGATATTTTTTCTGAGAACCCGTCATCTTAACCATCTCCAGCATAGCTTCTATACGCCGGGCGATCTCGTCCTTTGGTATCTTTCGCAGCTTCAATCCAAAGGCAAGATTTTCATAGATTGACATGTGGGGCCACAGATTATAACTTTGAAAAACCATAGCCGTGGGCCGTTTTTCAGGGGGAAGGTTTGCAATACTCTTCCCGTCAATGGTGATATCCCCTTTGTCTATAGTAAGGAAGCCCCCAATGGTCCTGAGTATGGTAGTCTTTCCGCAGCCCGAAGGCCCCAGCATGGTAACCAGTTCCCCATTGTATACATCCAAACTAATATCCCTTACTCCGTCGCCGTTGTCATAGACCTTATCCATATTGGCAATCTGAAGTTTAATTGTGTTTGAACCTTTCATGATACACCTGCTACTTTAATTTAAAGCCCCCGGCAATAGCGCTGGGACCGATATACTTTCTCATGGCTATTAAAAAAATAACCGTAGGAATCATCAAGGTAATCGCAAATACCGCTCCGGCCATGACCGCATATTCGGAGATAACACTGTACATCTGAACCGGCATGGTCCGGTATTGGGGAACCCCCACCAGGAAGGTGCCTTGCATTTCTTCCATAGAACCCAGGAAGGTATAAATCGAGGCTACCGCGATTCCCGGCATAGCCATGGGGAAGGTAACTTTCATAAAAGTACGGAAAGGACCTGCCCCGACATCCCGGGCAGCCTCTTCCTGTTGACGGTGTACGTTGCCAAAGGCCCCTGCCGGAAGCCAGACCATATACATCATGGTGTTTATCATGTGGATGATAACAACTCCCAGGAAAGTACCTATCAGATTATATCGGTAATACAGAATACCAATGGAAGTATACAAACCGATTTTGGGGAACGCATTGGTAAGCAGGAAGGAAAGCATGAATATCCTTCTTCCGGGGAAGTGGAAGCGGGCGATAGCATAGGCCGCCGGAATACAAAGGAGCATGGAAACAATAGTGGTTACAATGGCAAAGATAAAGGATAAACTAATCGACGAGACCAGATTTTTTTGAGAAAAAATAAACTTCCACCATTTAAAACCGAATTCCTGGGGAATAACCGCCGGTACTTCATAGGTATTCGCAAAGGCCAGCATGATCAGATTGAGCATAGGGCCATAGAAAAAAAGCAGAAAAATAGCAAGGATAACAAATTCCCAGAATTTCTTTTTTCCAACCGCAAAATAAAAACGTTTTGGATTTAAATATTGGAACATATAAACCGCCTCTTTGTTTTACCGTTTGGTAAGATTATTCCCGATTGGCTTTCCAGAATAGAACTTTTCTGTATACCAATCAGAATCCCTTTCAAATTTACGAACAACCTATCAGCAAGAAGCATTATTCAGACACTCCTCTTAAAATAATAAACCAATTTAAAACAAAAATATTAAAAAATAGGTAACTTACTATTAAATTTGCATGAAAAATCGCACCATTTGCAAAATATGGTTGGTTTTACGGGCAGCTTTTGGGAAAGCTGCCTTGGCTCTACGATATAAAGAATTGGAAATTTCCTCCATTATGTCTAAACCCGCCTTTTCAATATCAATTTTAAAAG
The DNA here is from genome assembly GCA_031274035.1 of Treponema sp. GTDB lineage: Bacteria > Spirochaetota > Spirochaetia > Treponematales > Breznakiellaceae > JAISNI01. Next base: position 11,082 of record JAISQR010000307.1, read on the forward strand.
GAACGTAATTATTCAAAAAACATACGATGCAAATAATTGAAAACGTTTGCAATACATAAAGAGTATAAAGCTGCTGGAATATTTTGTAAAGTTTTTTTTCAAAAATTTTTATTGGAACGTGCGGGCTCTATAAAGCAGTGTCAACAAGTTAAGAGTAAACATAAAGCATGCAAAGAAGAAATGCCCCGAAAATTTTCCGCCCTATGAGAAACCCTGGGAGCTTGCCGCGCTTTGCCGCATAAATCTTTTATGGTTACGAATTCTTCAAACCTGGTGGTTTTGCGGTACTTGAAAGTAAATGCAATAGCCCTGATCGGGGCAAGCCATGCTGTTGATTGTATGCGAAGGGTGCATACCCAAGGGCCCGCTCACTGGTTCGCGGCAGCGGTTTTACTTTTGAGTCCCCTCCGAAAAGTCCGCAAAGTGTGATATAATAAAAACAGCGGGGAAATATGTTTCAGAAAAGCATAGTGCAAGAAGATATGTTCAAGCCGGCATCCT
>JAISQR010000361.1 GCA_031274035.1 Treponema sp.
AGGAAAAATTGTATACTGCAAAAATTAACAGGCAGGAGCATTGGAAGGCTCAAGCCCCTAACTCCTGACACACCTTATATGCTTGCCCAAAAAACGGCAAGTTCAGCATAAGCAGTACACTTGATCACGGCAAAGGATGCCGAATGGACAAGGGCGGTCATCCTGGCTATGAATGTATACGCGGGAACAGTGAATACCGTGTATCAAACTCCCATCGAACCTCCGGTTCGCGGAGCCGCGTTAATCGGAATTTTTGCATGAAGGTGTGCCAAAGGCACACTGAGCAAAAAATATACAAGTGCAATCGGACACAAAGTGTCTGCGGCTGCTAGTTCCCCAAAACGACTTTATCTTCAAATTCTGTTTTATCCATATTAAAGAATAATTCCATCTGCCGGCGCCTCTTGTATATGTCCGCTATCTCTTGTGCCCTCATCTCCAGATTGTTCGTGATAAATTCGTAGGTGTGATGATATTCTTTATCATAAGAGCGGACTTTCCGTACCGGTTTAGGATAGAGTTTTTTGGTCTTTGATCCGGTCAATTGGATGAGTACGTCAGAGAGTACCGGCCCCTCTTTATCATGGGGATTGTTCTTTATCCGTTTGAACGCTCTGTTGCTTTTCATGCGGGTTACAAAGGTTATCCCCATCCAGATTCAGACGCGTTTTTACCTCTCCCTTGGCTTTGCGGTATGCCGCCCAGCCGTATGCCGCAAGGCATAACGAAATAACCGAGGCGTCAATGATCCGCAGGGGATTTTTAAAAAGTTTTTTTGTTCTTCCCGCGAGTAGCTGCGCTTTATCTACCGCCGTATAAAAAACATCTTCAAAAACACGGCGGCGCCGTTTCTCCATCGGACCTCTGATCCGAAGCATCACAGAAGGTAGAGCGTTTTAATTGCGGTAATCCGGCATGATATAATTTTGAACCGTTAGCCCGCGTTGAGATTTCTATATCCCGTACGCTGAAGAACCCTGACAACAATCCGTATGCCGTCATCTTGAAGAAGTCATAGGTCGAAAGGGCCCTCACCCCCTTGCCCATAACAATAAAACCATTGATGATGGATTGGATCTCATATTGTAAAGTAATCCCCCCTAAGGGGGGTGATCTTTCTCATATCCATTTATGTCAAGACAAGGGGTATCGCTGACATGAATATTTTTGAAGTTGATCTACGAAGTAAGAAAGCCCCTATTCATCTTGGGTTTCCTCCTTCAAAATATCAGCCTTTTTTATTAATATAGTACGAGGTTTTACTACCGGTTCTTCAACTGCTGGTATAGGAGCAGGAGCGGTTTCTTGTTTTACAGCCTTTTTCCTTCCCCGTTTCTTTTCTACAACTACAAGTTCAGCATTATCCTGGGGAACAGACAATGTTACTACAGGGGCTTCTGTAGTAACTACAGCTTCGGTTACTATCTTTTTCCTTCCTCTTTGTTTCGGAGTAGAATTTTCAGATACTACCGTCCCTTCTTTTTTAGGAGGCCGTCCCCTAGGCTTTGCCTTTTGTTCCTTTATGGTATTCACGGGTTCTTCAGCCTTCTTTCTTCCTCTTGTTTTAGGCTCTTCTGTCTTTTCATTTGAAGTTTTCCCCGTCTTAGCCGCTACTTTAGGCTCTTTTGGCATCTTAGCCCTTGAAATTTGCTTTAACGATTCGACAAATTCCTTGTTTTTTTTGAGAGCCGAGATTTCATTTTTAATCTGCAAATTAATCCAATAAAGCTCTTCTGTTTTAAAATACCTAGACAGCCTCAATTCTATTTCGGGGGTAATTTTAGTTTTATTTTCTAAAATCCCCCTAATAGCAGCCGATTTAATGCCAGTACTTTCGCTTAATTGAGCTTTATCAAGCTGGTAGATACTAAGAAATTTCTGTAAAGAAGAAGCAGGACTATCCATAATATACTCCTTGAATAAGTTGTTATTCATATTTTACATTATTGTTTTTATATTTGCAATACTTTATTTTTAAAAATATTAAAAATAACCAATCTCAATAAGATTTTGATCTTTAGCCAAGGATTGAATAAGGATAGGTATTTAATTATAATGTACACGAATTTTTTGAACTACTTATTAACTAGATTTAAGCCGTTTTTTGCAAAGCGAAAACGAGAAGCTGCTAGGTTATGACAGCTAAAACTTTATATCTTAGGAAAACAATTTTAACCGCCAAGGCGTCAGACCTGCGGTCTGCTCGAACCAGAGGTCCGCAGGCGAAAAAAGAAAGATGTATTGTTTGTTATCTCCTTATATTATATAGAAATAACAGCCGGTTCACTCTTATGATCCTTTCTTCTACGCCTTTGTGGTTTTTATATTCTTGTAAAGTTTTTGACATTACGAGGTACTACTGTGTCTTTAGCACAGGATTAGTTCGCCGTGCAAGATATAAATTTAGAACAATCCGCAACAGAAGCGGACTGAAAGTCCGCAATTTCCTATCCGTTCAAGAGCCTTTTAAAAACACACATGCGAAAAGAAAAATTTAAAAAAATAGTGGAAGAGCTTTATCCAGAATAGTTATTCAAAATAAACGCGGCTCTTATGGAATAGGGGAAATGTATTAGACCTGCTATAATGGCGTTTTTCAAGAACTTGATCCAACTTTTGAAATAGAAAAATTGCCAATTAAACAAATCCATGAGGCAGGTTACCAAAATTTAATCTTTGAATCTTTACAAACCAAAAAATATCTATGATTTGACTTAATTTCCTTAAAACAATATTCTACTAACCAGCCATCTCTTTTAGTACAGCATACGTCATAACTTTGATATTGTACGCTATAATGCTCCAAAATACTTTCCGCTTAAAATGTCCCTCCCCTTTTCAATCGCAAACAATCAATTGTTAGGGGGCGCCTTTAAACTTGGCTGATTGGGGTCGATTGGAATTAATTGAAAATTTTTTGCAAGGAATTTAAATTCAGCTTCAACATAAAATATATCAGGAACTTATGCTGCCATAGCGCTTCCGTAGATTATCCGCTATTTCCAGCAGTTTCTCCCGTGTGTTCTGTTCCGGGTCGTCAAGTACGGTTTCCAGTAGTTCATTCAGGATAATACCCATATGCTTACCCGGCTTCATGCCCGCCGCTATAAGGTCTTTACCGGAAACGGCAAGATCCTTGACGGAAAGGCTTCGGCCCTTCTGTAAGACTTTTTCTACACGGCGCGCAAGGGGGAAGAGAAGCTCCGGGGACGGTTCTACACCGGCCATACCGAAGGTATCGCAGAAACGGAGCGCATAGAGGTCTTGCAGGTGTTCTTCCCCTGTCCTCACGATAAAGCGTCGTACCGCGGCGTCTGTCCAGTCCTCCGTATAGTGAAACATGTGTTCTTCAATAAGATGAACCGTCTTTTCTATTACCGCACCCGGATACCGAAGCCGAAAGAGGATGTCCCCGGCAAGAACCCCCGATTCTCTTTCGTGCTGGTAGAAGGTCCATACGCCGTCCCCGCCCAGCTTGCGGGTTTTTACCTTGCCTATATCGTGGAACAAGGCGGCAAGCGCTGTCTCGCGGGGGTATTTTTTTCGCGCAGCATAATCACAGGCCAGAAGGGAGTGTTCAAGAACGTCAAAGCGGTGGTAACCCTTCTGTTCGACCCCTCTGCATAGGGCCAGTTCAGGGAGGATAAGCGGGAGAAGGCCGGTTTTTTCCATTAAAAGGAACGCGGCTGACGGCTTGGGCGAAGAGATTATCTTGTCCAGTTCGTCCCGTATACGCTCCGCCGAAACCTTTGCCGTCGTATCCAGCGCCCCGCCTATAGCCGCCAGGGTGGCCGCTTCTACTTCAAAACCAAGCTGGGCGGCAAAACGCACAGCCCGCAGGGCGCGGAGTCCGTCCTCGGCAAAACGTTCCGCGGGATTCCTTACACAGCGGATGATGCGGTTCCTCATATCCGCCTCTCCGCCAAAGGGGTCTACCAGGCGGCCGCCGGGTAGACCCAGGGCCAGGGCGTTCATCGTGAAGTCGCGGCGGGACAGATCCTCCTCTATAGAAGATGAAAACCGCACCTCTTCGGGATGGCGCCCGTCCCGGTAGGCCGACTCGGTACGGAAGGTCGTTATTTCGATAGAAGCATCCCGGTAGATAACCGTTACCGTACCGTGTTTTATGCCGGTGGGGATAATATTCACGCGCTGCCGGGTTCCGCGAAAAATAGCATTCACCTCTTCAGGTCTTGCGTCGGTAGCAAGGTCCCAGTCGGAGCAAGGACGCCGCAATAACATATCGCGCACCGCCCCCCCTACAAGAAAGACCTGTTTTCCGTTACGGGCAAACAAAGAACCGATTTCCTGTAACAAAGGATGAATTAACTGATTGCTCATAAAAGATAACTTTACTATACTATTTAGAATAAAGCTATAAGGGCATCTAAAAACCTTGGTCAATTTTTTTAGAGGTTTGGATTCAAAAATGGAGTAAAGGTAAAGGTGAAGGGAATAATATTTATCGGAGGGGAAGGGCCGTCCGCGCCGTTCTGTAAAAATCTCGCTTCAAGGGCGGATATTATCGTGGCGGCGGATTCAGGGCTTATCGCCGTGGAAAACGCCGGTCTAAGGCCGGACTGGATCATAGGGGACATGGACTCCCTGGATGATCCGCGCAGGCTGCTGGGCTATCCGCCTGAACGTATCCTCCGCTACCCCAGGGACAAGGACTTTACCGACACAGAGCTTGCCCTCCAGTTTCTCCACGATAAAGGCTGCCCCTCGGTCTGGATAGCGGGCGGCGGCGGCGGCCGGATAGACCACCTCTTTGCCGTCCGCTCCCTTTTTGAGCGTGAAAGCCCGCCCGAGCGCTGGCTTACCGCGCGGGAGGACATATACTGCGCGGATAGCGGGCAGGAATTGTTCCTGCCCCTGAAAGCGGAGAGTCTTGTATCGGTCTTTCCCCTGGGAAACGGCCCTTGGGAAGCGGCAAGCAGGGGGCTCAAGTGGCCCTTGAACAGTCTCAACTGGAATAGGAGCTTTTGCGGCGTCTCCAATATTACCGAAACAGGCAGTTTTTCGGTACAGGTTATACGGGGCAGGCTTATGGTCATAGTTCCAATTTTATAGTAAAATTGAAGTAAGGAGCGGGAATGGCGGTAATTATAGACGGCAGAGCCATAGCACAGAAGATACGGGAGGATGCGAAGCGGCGGACCGCGGCGCTGCTGGAAAGGGGCATACGGCCCTGCCTTGCGGTGGTACTTCTGGGCGAAGATCCTGCAAGCGCGTCCTATGTAAACGCCAAGGAAAAGGCTCTTGCAGAGGCGGGCATGGACAGCAGGGATCTGCGCTTACCGGCTTCTACCTCCGAGGCGGATCTGCTTGCCCTTATCGCGTCCCTGAACCGCGACAGCTTGGTTCACGGTATCCTGGTACAGCTTCCCTTGCCGCGCCATATACGGGAAGAGCGGGTGATCACCGCTATAGACCCTGCCAAAGATGTAGACGGCTTCCATCCTGTATCCTTGGGCAAGCTCGTTCTGGGGCAGACCGGCTTTATCCCCTGCACACCCAACGGCATAGCGGCTCTGCTGCGCGAACTGCCCATAACTCTAAACGGCGCTCATGCCGTGGTGTTGGGACGGTCCAACATCGTAGGGAAGCCCCTCGCCATCCTCCTCTCCCGCAGGGACATAAACGCCACCGTTACAATCTGCCATACCGGTACAAAGGACCTTGCCTCTATCACACGGCAGGCGGATATACTCATTGCGGCAGCCGGTAAGCCGGCTTTGGTAAGCGCGGACATGATTAAGGCGGGCGCCGCCGTGATCGACGTAGGGGTTAACCGCGTGGAAGACCCTTCGGCAAAGAAGGGCTGGCGGCTCCGCGGCGACGTAGATTTTAAGGCCGTATCGGAAAAAGCCGCCTATATCACGCCGGTGCCCGGCGGGGTGGGCCCTATGACCATAGCCATGCTGATCCGCAATGTAGCTGAAGCGGCGGAACAGGCGGGGAATTTGCATTGAAACTAAATAAGAAGTTATCTATGATTGATATACAGAATCAAAGCGACGGACGCAATGTGCCTTTGGCAAAGGTCGGGGTCAAGGGCCTTGAGTATCCTATCCGGGTGCTGGACAAGGTCAAGAAGGTGCAGTATACAACCGCCAAGGCCGATCTCTACGCCGACCTGCCCCGGCATTTTAAAGGCGCCCACATGAGCCGTTTTATCGAGATATTCCACCGCTACCGCGAAAACCTCTCTATGCCGCGCTTCCTTGAAATGCTGGAAACCATACGGGAGGAACTGGAGGCGGAATCGGCATTCGGCTCTCTTGCCTTTCCCTATTTTCTTGAAAAGCGGGCGCCGGTTTCCGGGCTCCCCGGCATGATGTCCTATCAGTGCCGGTATCAGGGACGGGTGAATATTCTGAAAGCGGGTGGGAGCGGGCAGCCGGTAGCGGGCAGCCGGATCGGAACAGACCGGGACGGCTTGAACGGTTCGGGCCTAAGCCCCTATTCCAGACGCTTTACCGTGGCGGTATCGGTGCCGGTAGCAACGGTCTGCCCCTGTTCCAAGGCAATCAGCGATAGGGGCGCCCACAACCAGCGGGGCATAGTCAGCGTTGAACTGGAAGCAGGCCCCTTCTTCTGGATAGAGGACATTATAGAACTGGTAGAAAAGGCCGCTTCAAGTCCTGTATACTCGCTTATAAAGCGGGAAGATGAAAAATTTATTACCGAACATGCCTATGATAACCCTAAATTCGTTGAAGATTTAGTAAGGGATGTATATATTGGTATTAAAGAACTTAACTTTTTTCCCCGTTTTTCGGTAGAAGCCGAAAATTTTGAAAGTATACATAATCATAACGCCTTTGCTTACGCCGAATTCGGCGGTGCATAGGGCAAAAGGAGGATAAGCATGAAATATCTTGATTCCTATGGCTCGAACAGCCCTGACAAGATACTGGCAAAACAGGGCATGACCGCTATAGGCGGCATCGTAGGGGGGCTTGGGCTATTCCTTATGTCCGCCCTGCCCAGTGTAGCCGGGATAGCCTTGGGGGTTGTCGTTCTTATCGCAGGTATCAGCGGCCTTATCTCCAGGGATCCGTCGGATAAAAAGCCCGGCCTTATTGTTACCGTTGCCGGCGCTCTGGCTGTTTTTTCCAGGGTCGGTTTTATAAGGCCCCTGGCGGCAACTATCCTGGGGATTAGCGCGATAGGTTTGCTTGCCGTCGGTATAGTAAACGGCATTAAATTTCTCTATGGGTTAAAGCGTAAAAGAGAAGACTAGCAGCCTGTTTGGTTTTTAGACCTTCCCTTAGTATTATAAAAGGGGAAGCGTCTGAATTGCAACGACGGGGTATTCCTGCAAATCTCTGTTTGCCCGCTCCCTGAACCCTGCGGAGGGAAGTAACTACTTGAACTATTTCTTTGAGACTTATGGCTGCCAGATGAATATTGCCGAATCCGCCGCTCTCAAACAGATACTTAAAGGCCGCGGCTGGGTCGCGGCGGAAAGCGGGGAAGAAGCCGATCTGGTACTCCTCAACACCTGTTCCGTCAGGCTTACCGCGGAAACACGGGCGCTCGGCCGCCTCGATCACTATGCGGCGCTCAAGAAAAAACGTTCCGCCCAGGGACATTCCTTTGTCATTGTCCTTGCCGGCTGTATGGCGGAGCGGCTGGGCGCGCGGATCAGGGAGAAACGCGGGGAAATTGATTATGTAATGGGGACAGCCGCGCGTTCCCTCTTTCCCCAGATACTCGAAGAGGCTGAACAGGGCCTTGCGGCGGGGGAATTTACGGCAAAAAAGGCTTTTCTTGCATCGGAAGGGTTTCAATTCAGTTTTTCCCCCTCACATATTGAGGAAGAAACTGGGGAAGGGGGGCCGGTACGCAGCTTTATCCCCATTATGCACGGCTGCAACAATTTTTGTTCGTACTGCATAGTTCCCTATGTGCGCGGTCCCGAGATCTCCCGCAGCCCCGCTTCGATCCTTGCCGAAACGCGCCTTGCCGGTGGAAAAGGCATACGGGAGATAACCCTGTTGGGGCAGAATGTCAATTCCTATAACTGGGTAGGAGGCGGTTTAAACGAAGAAGGAATAGACGCAGGCGGATTCGATTTCCCCGGCCTCCTGGAGCTTGTTGCCGGTGAAGCGGAACAAACCGCCGTTGGCTGGGTGCGCTTCCTCTCAAGCCACCCCAGGGACTTTTCCCCCAGGGCCGTACAGGTAATGGCGGATCACCCGGTCTTCTGCCGGCATTTGCATCTCTGTGTCCAACACGGCGCCGACGCGGTATTGAAGGCCATGAACCGCCGCTACACCCGCGAGGAGTACCTGGAACTGGTATCGGCAATCCGCAGGGCCATGCCCGGCATCACCCTTTCCACGGACATCCTTGTGGGCTTTCCCGGCGAAACCGAGGCCGACCTGGAAGCGACCTTGAGCCTTATGGACGAGGTCAAATTTCTCTATGCCTATATGTATCACTACAATCCCCGCGAAGGCACCTCCGCCTATACGCTCCCCGGCCGTATACCCGAGCAGGTTAAGAGGCGGCGGCTCGCACGGGTTATCGAGAAGCAGAAGCAGCATACGGGGGAACTGCTGCGGGCAAGAATTGGCAGCAGGGAGAAGGTATTAATTGAGGGAATTTCCCGAAAAAATGCCGATGAATTAATAACCCGTACCGAAAAGGACGAGACGGCGGTGGTACGCGGCAAGCATTCCCTCATCGGCCGCTTTGCCGAAATCACCCTTGCTTCCCTTCACGGGAATACATTCCGTGCCGAAGGTCTAAGAATTGTAGATTGAGCCGTTCCTAAAAAGTGAAGTTTTTGGGAAGCGTCGATTAACTTGATTAAGAGAAGGAGATATAGTATGCCTTGGCGGTTGATTTGTTTTATCATTATTTTTGCAATTCTTTTGGTTTTTATTACCCTTAACCTGGATAATAGATGCAATATTTCATTTCATTTTGTTGTTTTCCAAAATGTACCGATTTATCTTACGGTATTTTCCGCTTTTGCCCTGGGTATGATAACATCAATCCCCTATATTATTTCCATTAAATTAAAAAAGGGAAGGAAAGGGGACGGAAAGTCTTCAAAGAAGAAAGTGCTTGGAAAGCAAAATAACGAGATGGATATTCTTGCGCCGATGGATGAAAAATCTGATAGTATTCCTACTCTTTAGAACCGAAATCTAATACCGGGATGGAAAACAGCGGGAAAGATGAGAACGAAGACGCGCATAAAAAAAAAAGAAACCGGAACTACAATTCCTGTACCGCCGCCTTACCGCGCGAAAACTGCCGTGCGGCGGAGGTTCCGTATACGCATTATTTCCGTAGGGTAGTCTATTCATCAATTTTTCTATGCTTCTGTTTTTGTGCGGTGTTCCCGCTTTATAGTCAGAGTTCAACCCCATCTGACGAGTCAATTCTTCTGGCTGCCGAAATTCAAAAGATAGAAGGGCTGCTCTCCTTACCGGCAATTAAGGGGGCTGAAAAACGTCAAGCCTGTATACGTCTTGCCCGGTGCTATGCTCTTTCGGGCAATATAGAAATGGCGGCACAGGCATGGATAGACGCCGCGTTTGCGGAGCAGGGCAGCCGCGATGACGATTCTCTTCTCAAAGGCGTTATCTTTTATATTGCCTTGGGGGAATATGAGAAAGCTGAAGCCGGCATTAAAACCGTGCTCAGCAGCAGCAGCAAGCCTGTCCACCTCCTTGAAGCCCGTTATTTAAACGCTCAGAACGAAGCCTTTTTCCGGGGCAATTTACAGACGCTGGTTTCCTGTATTGACGATACGCTTTACGCGGATTACCTGCCGCGGATATACTACACCCTCTGGAAACTTTCCGGTGAAGAAACGTATAAGGCAAAGCTGTGCGCGGAATTCCCCCAAAGCCCCGAAGCTCTGATTGCCCGTACAAACGACGCCCAGGGGCGCATAAGGATCAGCGCGGCGGCGGCTCCTCTCTGGCTTCTCTTTCCTGGCCGCGGCGGCATTGAAGAATATCCCGTTAATCAGACTTCAGCGCAGACGGGGGTAAAACAAATACTGCAAACCGGCATTTTCGGTAAAGAAGAAAACGCGCTGTTCCTGGCTGAAAAACTGAAAAGGGCGGGATTCAAACCGGTGATCATAAACCCCGTACCCCCGAATGACAAATGGATAGCCGGCGTCGATCCTGCCGGCGCCAATATCACTACATTAATGAAGCTGCTAAAAGAAAAAGGGTTCGAGTCGTTCCCGATAAACAGATAACGCGAGTCCGCCAAAGAGAAAAAAGGAATCTAACCCTGTTGTGCCGGGTGGTATATGCGTTCACTTAATAATAAGCCGCATCCCCTTTTAGGCGGTCAGGTTTGAGCATGGCTGTAAACAGTACAATATTTGAAAGAGAAATCATCCCCGTTAATTAAGAGAATAATTACTGTTGTCCGGTTTAATCATAGCAATCCCTCCAGAAGAAGCTGAGGTGGGGTGTGGGGGGCAGGGGGAGTCCATAGTTCAAGGATAGAACTTTTGGAAAGAAGCGTTGTCTTCAATATTTGCACTATCTGATGAGCGGAAGCGGTTATACCGCCAAGTTATGCGAAATTTTTGTTAAAAATATTGAAAAGATGCGTGATGCCCCACAAACTCCTAGGAGTTTGTTGCGCTTCGCGCATAAAATGGTATAAATATTCATAAACATGAATATTTATACCTTGCAAACTCCGAAAGCATGCCCATTGATCGGGATTTTTTGCATGAATATGCA
>JAISQR010000383.1 GCA_031274035.1 Treponema sp.
ACAAAATGTACGGTTAAAGCTACAACCGTTGAAATTACTGGCGGCAATTGCAAGATAGGCGGCAGCGTTGCCCCTACCGGAAGCGGGGCGCTCTGTGCAATTCCCGCCTGTCTCTTTACTGGTGCGCCCCATGTCGGCGATACCGCATCGGGGACTTAATTATGAGTATGGTCGCGGCTGATATGAAAGATGCAATAATCGCAAAAATGGCAAACGAAGCCGATTCCGCTACGGCAGCGAATAAAAAATTCGGTGATGCTGTTCTCGAATACATCATCGGTAATATGGATATAACCTATTCATGGTCGGCAACAAATCCATCATCAGGAACAACAGATCCAGTAACGACATTCAAAGGTTCGTTGAGCGGTAGCGGAATACTTCAAGTATCAGGTTCTTTTCCATTATTCCTTGTTGCCTTGGCTGTCTTAATTAAATCATCTTTGACGATCTCCGCCCCGGCAGGTTTTTCTGTCACTCCGCTGGCCTTTAATCCGGCTGATGTTATTACCGCAACAATGGCGAATGAAACAACCCAAGATACAGCTATGGAGCACTTTTGCTCACAAGTTATCGCTTCATTGAAAAATTCTTTTGCTAACCCAACTCCTGCCACTGGCAGCCATGCCGCGTTCATAGGAGCGACAACAGGGATGGTGATTGCATGAAAGACCTACTCATCGAGCAGGAGGGCAATAGGTTTGTAGTGGAGGATCACCACTGGCGATTTACAGAAACGCGCCTTGAGTATCTCGCGCAGAAAATAAGGCATACCATTTCAGTTTTTCGCGGCGAGTGGTTTATGGATAGATCAATCGGAATCCCCTATATACCTGGTGAAGATGTTGAGAAAGATATGCATCGGCGCATGATTGAAACCGCGCTACAGGTACGCATCGGGGAAATTGAAGGTGTGGAGAAGTTTCTATACTTTTCCTCAAGTATGGATAAAACAACCAGAACATTGACGGTTGAGTTCACGGTTCAAATTGACACCGGAGAATCCTTCAGTATGTCTGTGCCAATAGGAGCCTAGTAATGGATTACGGAGTAACCGACAAAGGATTTGTGGTAAAGCCCTTTGAAGTGATATTACAGGAAGAACAAGAGGATTTCCGCTCGGCATTCGGTAATGATATTGATTTATCGGACACCAGTATTGAGGGCGTTTACGTTAAGAATCAGGCATTAAAACGGACGCAACTGTGGGAGCAGATGGGAAAGCTCTATGCAACGGGCGATGTTGACGATTCCTTTGGGGTCTACCTCGACCGCCTTGCGAATTTAATAAACGTACAACGTTTGAAAGCGAATGCCACTCAGGTCTATGAATGCCTGTGGGCAAAGGAAGGTACGGTTATTCCCGCAGGGCATTTATTACGGCTGGCTTCCGGGCAGACATTCAAAATCGCTGGCTCGACTACCATATCGCGCCTGACACTTCTCGGCTTTCTGCTGGCGGTGAAGGAAGTTGCTGTCGGCCACGCTTATCAGTTACAAATCAACACCACAATCATCACATATACCGCAGCGGCAGCGGATGAGGAGGAACAAATACAGGCCGGTATAGCGGCTGCAATAGAAACAGCTTTCCCCGGTATTTTTGAAATACGGAGTACCGATGAGGGGCTTTCCGTACATTCAAAAATCGGGATTGAGGCTTTTTCTATGGCTTCCTCCGATGTCAATATAGCATTTCCGCTCCTCGGTTTCTTCGCGGTCTACGCCGCGACAAAAACCGGTGCGATTATAGTTCCTATCGGTGCATTGAATGAAGTTGTCAACAAGGTGAACGGTCTGGATTCGGTAGTAAATTACGCATCGGGCATTACTGGCCGCGATACGGAAAGTGATACAGAACTCCGCATGAGCCTCGGCGCTCGGCAGAAACAGGCAACCGCAAACGAAGTGGCCATTCAAAATGAAATGCTCAAGGTCAGCGGCGTTGAATACTCTCGTGTGTATTCAAACCGCGACATAATAGAAGTAGATGGGCGTCCTCCGAAATGTTATGAAGCGGTGGTGGTCGGCGGTGATGAACAAGAAATTGCGGAATTGATATTCGAGAAAGGCCCTGCCGGCATTCAAGCGTTTGGAAATATTGTGAAAGATGTTGTTGACAGCGAAGGCTTTCATTGGGCGATTGGTTTTTCGCGGCCTGTAAATAAATACATCTGGGTTAAAGTTGATTACTCTCGGAACTCCGAGGAAGCTATACCGCTCAATGTGGTAAGCGCAATTCAGGAGAATATTATTTCATGGGGCCATACCGTACTTAATGTTGGTGTTGACCTCATTTACCAGAAAATGTTCCGTCCTGTTTATGATGTGCAGGGCATCGGGTTTGCATCAATAAAGGTCGCCGTAACAACGGATTTGACACCGCCAGCCGTGAACGATTATCACAGTGAAAACGTGGAAATCAGCGAAGTTGAAATAGCTGTTTTGGATAAGGCAAGAATTATCGTACAGGAGCTTCCCGTATGAAGGACTTTCAGAAAATAGACTGGAAACTTTATAACCGGCCTCCATTTTACCAGCAATGGCTCTGCCGTGAGGATACGCTCAAGCTGGCTTCATTCGGCGATAAGGGACTGGCCGAGGTCGATGACCAGATTCTGGCGCTCAAAGACCAGTGGGATATAGATAACGTTAAGGGCGCATTACTTGATCGTATGGGCAAAATACTCGCGGAACCCCGCAATGGAAACAACGATGAGATGTATCGTTTGTTCCTAAAACTTCGGACCATGCTTAATACCACGAGCGGAAGCGTAAACGATGTTATCAAAGTTATCAAATTCCTCTATAGCAGCGAAATTGTTCATATTGTACCGGATTATCCCGCGGGGCTTATAATATTACATGACGGGGAAGGCCCGGATATAAACTTCAACGCGATAATAAAGCAAGTAGTCGGTGCAGGAATTGATTATTCCACTAAGGAGCTTTTTTATTTTAACGAAGAACTACCGGCCAGTGAAACCGTCAGTAAAATGAAGTCAGGCACTTCAATGACGGATTCAATGGCTTACGTTTTTCATAACGGGGTATACCGAAGGAACGGGCAGATACGACGGCGTTATAACGGCGTACATGACCAGTTGTCTCTCAAGATAGGATATTCCTTACAGGATAGACTTCTGGGCCGATCCTTACACAACAGCCTGTTCCATCGTAACGGTACATTAACCCATAGTGGTTTTGCGAACGATGTCGCTACGGAACTGTGGTCTTTCAATGGCCGCATGGACTATGAAGAAAATGTCCAATCGTCGGAAAAAACAGCTATTTCTTTGTCATATCATTTATCTGATGGGATGGAACAGGATTTTCGCCGCAATGGTAAATTACGCAGAAACGGAGAAGTACAGCATAAAACCTGTCATATTCTTGACCGTATAAATCTTAAAATAGTTAATCATATCCAAGAATCTCACAGGGGACAGGCTATTCATAACGGCCTTTATAAGCGGGATGGGACAATTACACATGGATTACTAAATACATCAATAACGGAGAAAAACAATATCCATGTAAAGTACAAACTACAGGATACTGTACAGTCAAGCGAAGAAGTATCACCCGTTTCAATTCATCATTCAATATCCGAAGGATTTCACCGCAAAATCCACCGTAATGGTTTAATAAAACGAAACGGCCAGTATAACCGGGCAATAAACGTCGTTGACGTTCAAAAAATAAATGTCCATGTTTCACCCTTTACCGATACCGTGACTTGTTCTGAAAGTATGACCATCTGGTACAGAAAGCACTACAAGCATAACGGGCGTTTTCGGAGAAATGGGATAGTAAAACACGACAGTAACATCCGTATTTTATTGGAAGATTAGGAGGTGTTTTTGTGCAAGAAAAAGAACACGCGGAAATGAAGCTACGTTTCATTGATGATCATTCGCGGCAAATACAGGGTATTTTGAAATACACGGTATTCAGGAACGGTATCCCTGTTGAGGATGTTGAAGAACACAACCTCATCGTTACCGTTGGCCGTACCCAGATGGCGCGTCTGCTTGCGGGAGAACTTACCGGAAGGAATATCACTAAGATTTCTTTCGGGACAAACGGTACGACCCCCGCGCTGGCCGACACGATGATAACAAACCCGTATACGAAAAACATTAACGGCTTTTCGTATCCCGCCGCGGGACAGGTTCAATTTAACTGGAATCTGACTACCGCGGAGGCAAACGGGAAGGCCATTCTTGAGTTTGGACTAATCTGCGCTGATACAACGCTGTTTTCCCGGCGTATCCGGGAAAGCGGTAAGCCTATCAACAAGGAATCGGATATATCGCTTGAGGGCCAATGGACCATCATTTTCTAATTTGGAGGGATTATGGCAAATTTAACAGAAAGTTATGAATGGGAAAACGCCATTCATGAATGGGCAGAGGATGAGTTTATAACCGGAGGCCCTGACGGACCTGACAATGTTCCTCCCCGGCAGCTTGCGCGGCGCAGTCAGTTTCTTGCGACTATGGCTATGATCCTTGGGGACCTGGGGGGATTAGGGGTTAAAGAAGCCGCGAAAACGATCCGGCAGCGGATGCAGGAGGGTTCGGTACTTATTTACAACCGCGGAATAATTTCCGGCTGTGCCGCCTCAAAAGCGGCTTCCGGCAGGAGGATATTGCTTGCGGTCGGCGGTGTCTTTGCCAGAGGGGTCGAGATACCCTGCGCCGGAGATCAAAGCGGGATTACAATTCCGACAAACACCGGTTCGGCCTCACTGGTTTACTATGGTTATTTGTCGGTTGGGACAAACAGTACGCTGACCTTCCTTAAAACCGATGCGGGGGAAGTTGTCCCTGCCGGAGGAATACCGATATGCCGGGTCACGGTTCCCTCAGGAAATACCGCCGATGATTTGAGCGGGGTAACGGTTACCGATGTCAGGAGGTATGAATCAGCGTATCCAACCTTGGTAAACACCGTTCCGTATACTTCGGTGGCGTTTCAGTACGGCATGATTGATACTGATTATGCCGTGCTGCTGGATGTTACCGGCTATTCCGGTGGCTGGAACCAGCGTCCCGGCGTGTATGCCGGTGAAAAGGCGTCAAACGGTTTCAAGGTATTTGCCGATGGTACATTGGACGAAGTAACAGTCCAATGGAGAGCGATAAAATTAAATCTGTAGGAGGTTTTTATGTATATACAGAAGGTTGATCCGAACCGCGAGAGTTTTGGCGATTACTCGCTTAAAGATGCGGTCCTGACCATCGGGGGTATTACCGTGGACCTGGAAGCCGAACAGGAAGATCAGGAAGTGATAATCACATTTTCGGATCATAACGGCATGATACATCGGGGGATGATGCCGTGCTGCCGGTATGTCGCGGAAGTGATTATTCCTCCCCGCAGATATGAGTTGATAGAAGTGGAGAACACTTCTATCAATGAAGATGACGGGGAGGAAAAAGAAATGGATGAGGAACCGGGAAGGCACACGGAAAACGTCCCGGTTTCTCTGGATATTGATTCCGTAGTATTAAAACTCTGGCCTGAAGAAAACGGGTTGGAAGAAGCAGCAACAGCAGAAGGAGAAAACAATGCTGAATAAAGACACGCTATTAACCGCGGTACTCGCGGCATCCGGGGGAAAACAAGTCATAAAATATGACGACAAAGGAAAGCCCTCGGTGATGGTTCGGATTCCTAAGTTTAACCTGGAAGACATACACCCCGATCTGGGCACCGGACCGCATCCGGCGTTCGTAGTCGATGGGGTAGTGAAGAATGAAATCTACATCGGGGCGTATCAGGCGGTTGTGGACGAAGGCCGCGCTTGTTCGCTTCCCGGTGTATCCCCAGCGGTGAATATCACCTTTGATAACGCCAAGGCCGCCTGCGTGAACAAAGGACCCGGCTGGCATCTTATGACTAACTGGGAATGGGCGGCTATCGCGCTGTGGTGTCTTAAGAACGGGTTTCAGCCGAGGGGGAATACCTCTAGTGGGAAAAGTCATGCGGCAACATGGGAGACGGGGACCCCCGTGACGGATAATGCCGCAAAAACGCTTGGCGGCTCCGGCCCGGTTTCATGGCGGCACGACGGGACTTTCGCGGGTATTGCCGACATGGTGGGGAACGTCTGGGAATGGAACGACGGGATAAAGCTGGTAGACGGCCGCCTGTACTTCCCGGTTGACAACTACTTCGACCAGCCGGAAAGCCAGTGGCCGGCAAGCGCCATTTACCTTGACGCAACCGCCGGGCCCGGGGACCGGAATGGGGCCGTAGACAGTGGGGATATTGTAATAAGTGATAGGATCACAAAATACAGCGAAACACCTACCCCTGCCGGGGGAACCGATCCGGGTAATTTTGATTATGCCTGGAATATAACCTGGGCCGGAACGGCGGTGGCCGCCGCGTTTGACGCTCTTCCCCTGGAAACCCGGCAAAAAGCGGTACAGTTAATGATTGCGCCGAAATTGACCTCCGGCGGGGCCGCCGTTTTCCCGGATACGAAGGGTTCATTTTGGTCCAGAAATTACGGCGAGCGGCGGCCTATCCGTGGGGGCGGCTGGAGCAGCGGTGCGGGCGCGGGGTTGGCGGACCTGATTCTGTACTATCGTCGCTCGCCTGTGGACAGCAGCATTGGCCTGCGGCCCGCTTTTGTTTTGTAATTCTGATCGGGCGCCGTCGGACGTCAGTCCGTTGGCGCCCGCCTGATCCTCCTGGGGGCCTGATCGTGAACGATAGCGGAATGAAGGTCGTGCAGAAATATGTGGACATGGCGAAATACATGAACGGTGTGCTGCGCAATTTTCCGAAGGCGGAAAAATATGCCATGGCCGCGGACATCCGGCATGTCCTATGGGAAGCGGGAGGCTTGCT
>JAISQR010000390.1 GCA_031274035.1 Treponema sp.
TGAATACCATGAATTTTGAAATATGAGGTTTAGGGATACGCTTTACCGGATCGGAAAAGGCCTGAGTCACCGGTTTCGAGTAGGGTGCATACATGTTTTGGTATGATATACCGATACTATGGACTGTTTCAAGCCAGAATCTCCGGAATAACAGCCAAACGCCGTATTACTCCGCTGGGCCGGGTATTCCCACAGAGCTTATTTCCCTCCCGGAGCCTGAGGGAACGGCGATCTCCGGCGAAAAGGAGCGTTTTAAACCCCGAAGCGGCGGCGGCAAAGATATCATTGAGCATATCATTGCCCACATACAGGCAGGTTTCAGGGCCCTGGCCCAGAGCCGCGAGCCGGCGCAGAGCCGGGGCAAAGAGGCTGGGAGAGGGTTTCGCCTCTCCCAGCTCATAGGAATAGCTCACGAGTTCAGGATCAAAACCCAGTTCTTCGACAGAGGCGCCGAAGAAAGCCTCGAACAGGAGGGGGGTATAGAACTGGGCATTGGAGATAAGGCCCAGATGGAAGCCCCGGGCCGAGAGCAGCTTCAGGGTTTCACGGACTCCTTCCATGGGATATACCGGATTTACCGCCAGTTCGTACCGCAGGGCCAGTTCCGCCGCCACCGCGGGGTCTGTTTCTTCTTTCCCGTGATGATGGCCGCATCCCTCCCCGCTATCATCATTAGTTTCTCTTTTCAAATGTTCCGTCAGAAAAGTGGCCCATATCTCCTCAACCCGTACCTCCGGGTAAGGCGTGTGGACATATTTCTCTATATGGCTGTTCATCACCGAGCGGCGGAAAAAATCCTTGAGTTCCTCCCCGGTAAGCCCCCCCGGCAGATCCGGAGCCAATAGGCCTTCGAAGCTTCCCCCGGCATAGCCGGTATGGACCGCGATATCCCCTGCGGAGGAACTGAACAGGGTTCCGTAAATGTCGAAAATTACTGTTTTGACGCCCCTAATCCGGCGCTCTTCCTCCTGGGCATGGGTCGCGGCGGGAAGGAGCAGGGCCTCAAAATCCGCGGGTAAATCCGGCAGCGCTTCTTCCCAAGGAGCGTCGGCATGTTCCTGAATAAGCCTGATAAGCCGGGAACGAAGTTCTTTAGTCATTGGGCGCCAATCAGGGAGAGCCGCAGGGGGTCCAGGTAGAGTTCCAGAAGTATGTTCTTTGAAATCTTATGGACCACCTGATTGTGTATCACCGATTTGTAAATACCCTTGAGCATTTTTGAAATTTGCTCTCTGCCGTAATTCGCCAGTACGGTCCGGCAGTTCTCCTCGATTAATTCTTCATCGGCCTGCCAGTCCGCAAGGCCGGCCAGGAAGGGGTTTGCATCGGCCATGTCCCGATATACTGTCCGGTTGAAATTCACCACCTGGATGATCCCCGCCTGGGTCGCCTCGTCGAGCCGGCCAAAATCCACGGTGTCCCGGGATAGGAGCTCTTCCCCTATCATGCTGAGTACATAGCGGGGAGGTTCCTGGCCAAAGGACCGGTAGATAGAAGTCATGGTCTCTTCCATCTTTTTGCGGAGTATGGAAGTAGAAATATAGACACGGGGTATATCCAAAGAGGAATAAAAGGTTTTAAACCGTACATCGGCGTTTTCAAAATCCCTGCATACGTAGTGAATACGCCTGCCTATGACCGCCCTTCCCGCGGTCCAGGGTTCCAGAAAGGAAAAGCCGAAGCCTTCCTTCACGGAAGTAGTGATAATCCCCAGGGCGCTGCCGTAGGTATCGGAGAGGGATTCCTGAAGCCCTACATCAAATTCAACGGGCAATTCCATTTCGCGGGCGAAATCCACCCAGCGGCGGTAAACGGGAATTTCTTTTTCCGATATGGGGGGGAGGGTAATCGCCACTGTCCTCCCGGCAGGAATGAAGAGGGAAAGCAGCAGGGCTTCCCCGATATTTTTCCTGCGTATAGCCCTGACCGGATAGAGATACCGCTTCCGTTCCAGCCCCTGTGAGACATTGATGGGACGGACTTCATTGGGCAGGAGGTGGAGCCCTTCGGTTTTCAGTCCCGCCCGGTGCAGAAAAGAATAGTCCCGTTTGTTGATCACCGAATAATGACAGTTTTCCGGATATTCCTCATCCCCTACATAGACATCAGGCCGGAAATCCTCGGATAGATCGTGGTTTTGGAGCAAAAGCCGCAATCCCCGTTTCCTGAGTATTTCCAAGGCGGACAGGAGCGCGGCGTTTTTACGGATCATGGGGTTATGCACATGGAGTATATCCGCCGGCCCTCCCCAATGGGCCTTCATGGCGGCGATGATGTTATTCGCCAATATTTCCGCTTTCCGGGGAATGGCCTCCTCTTTCGCGCCGGAATCCCGGGCAAACTGGTCGTAGCGCAGTTCCTCCACACCGGCCTGAGGAAGGCGCTTATCATCGAGGTTTGGCTCCCCGCTGATAATGAGCGCCTCATCTCCCGCCTCAATCAAAGCGTTGGCCTGATTATACAGGACCGAGGTAACCCCTCCCCGCCGCAGATGATAATGGATTAAGGCGATACGCACCGGATCTCCTTTGGCGGGGATACCGCCTATCTTTCTATTATATCCCAAGAGAGCCGCGCGGGCAATTCTCTTTTCGGGACGCGCGCATAAGGGGTAAGATGAGAAATGGACTTTACTCCGTTAGGTAGACACCGTTAAGCGACTTGGCCTGAGGTAAACATAGTAGGCGCAACATAGTCCAGCGCAGAATGTATACGAACACGATTATCATAGGCCTCAATCTACACGAACACCGATTGCCTGATCTCCGCCACAGAATGCCTGCCCTCCAGCGTTTCCAGTTCCCTTTTGGGTGTTTTGAAAAAACTCTCCGCGTGGGCGTTGTCCCAGCAAGTACCCTTCCGGCGGTGAAATCGCGGTTCAGGATGTTTTCGCAGACCGCAAGCCCGTGCTTCGAGTTCGTCGTGGGGATGAACGTTCCTCTCCGCCGGGCCTGTAAGCCCTGTTCCCGCATTAGACCGGGGCACCTACTTGCAACTTACCCATTTGCCGTAGAGCCTACGGAGTTCTTCCTTCACCCGTGGACTGCCATACCGCCCATGATGCCGTAGGGGTATCTCCCGAATAAGGCGCTCCAACTCGGCCTCTTTTGTGCTCCGCCTCTCTGACCGGCCGTACTTCGCCCATCGGTAGTAGGCGCTTGTGCTCACCCCCAAAAGTCCGGCCATCTCCCTGATGGCGTACCGGTTCCCGTTTTTCCGCGTGAAACGGTACGCCAGTACCGGGGTTCCTCTTGCACGAAGATGACTCGAACTAAAGTTCGACCGCTTTTTTTAGGATTTCGAGTGAAGCGCGGCTTCACAGCGCCACCCTCAGCTCTTTGTTTTCCTTCCTCAACCGGACCAGTTCCTCGTCCCAGGGCCGTCCGTGCCCGGGAAACGGCGCCAGTCCGCTCCCCGGAGCTTCTCCTGTCCGCTACATCCAGCGCCGCAACCTGTTCTCGTTGATGCCCAAATCCACCGCTATCCGGCTTATTGGCTTCTCTCGTTTCTCTGCCAGGACTACCGCCTCAGCTTTGAATTCCCGTGGGTAAACCCGCCGTTCTTTCCCATCTTTCTCTCCTTGTCTGTTGTATCCCACACTTATCTTTGTATCTATCTATTGGGGTAAGGGGCACTAATATGTTTACCCTTTCCAGTCAGTTTTGTTTTTAGAGATTAAACGATTAAACCGTTTCAATTCAAGGAATATAAAACCTACCGATATGATAGCCGCCCCCAAGTCCGCTAGAGGTATGGCAAATAATACCCCATCGAGACCGAATATGCGGGGAAGTACTAACAGTATGGGTATGTACAACAAGAATTGACGGGATAAGCTCAAAATAGTTCCTTGCAGCGGTTTGCCCACGGCCTGAAAATAATTTGCCGTGACCATCTGAAAACCGATTACCGGAAACAACAGGGCACTGATCCGTAAACAGTAAATTCCCATATTCATAAGCGGCCCCTCTTCGTTGTGAAAAAGGGAAATACACTGTCCGGGAAAAATCTGCAGCAGCAGGAAAGAAACTATCATAAACAGCGTAGCGCTCAAGACCGTCCACTTGTAGGTCTTTCGTACCCGGTCATGTTTTTTCGCGCCGTAGTTATAACCAATAATCGGCTGAGCGCCCATATTCAGCCCCTGAACGACCATGAAAAATAAAATCATGATGCTCCAGACAATACCCATCGCCGAAACCGCCATATCCCCGCCGTATGCGTTAAGGGCGCGGTTTTGCAAAACAGAGACGAGACTGATTGCCGCCTGCGTTACAAAGGGAGCAAAGCCGATTGCCAAAATAGTCGCGGTTAGTTTTAATTCAGGCTTCATATCCCTAAGGCGGAAACGGAGGGAAGTATATTTTGAATTGAAGTACGCCATGACCCACACAAAGGAAACAAATTGGGAAATGATCGTGGCCCATGCGGCGCCGGCGATACCCCAGCCAAGCCCAAAAATAAAAATCGGATCAAGAATGATATTAACACCCGCGCCGATAAGCTGGGTCAGCATTGAAGTACGCGGATGCCCGTCGGAACGGATAAAGTGATTGATTCCCGGCCCGATGGCGCTGAATATTCCTCCGTATAAGATTATTCTTAAGTATTCTTTGGTAAAGGGGAAAACGGTATCGCTTGCGCCAAGAATGTGTATGATAATGTCATCAAGAAAAATAAGACTGACAACAATAACAAGGCCTGGTATCAGAATAAGCAGGGTAAGGGCATGGCCCATGATTTTCTCAACCTCGTCCCGTCTCCCTTCCCCCAGCCTGATTGAAAACAGCGCATTTGCGCCGATACCGATGAGCATTGACGCCGCCATGATCAGCAGCATCAGGGGCATCGCGACCGATATACCGGCAATACCCAGCGGATCAACTCCCTGTCCTACATAAATGCGGTCAACAATATTATAAATTGCGTTGACAATCATTCCGATGATTGCGGGTGCGGAAAATTCAAAAATCAGTTTCCCTATGCGTTCAGTCCCTATTCTGTCTGTTCTATCCGAAATGTGGTTTTTCTGTTCCATACTGTTGTTCCTTTTGTCCTGTCATGGACATTTTGTAATACCCGCTGTAAAAGCGCGAGTAACTGTTGTTTTTCTTCCGGCAAAAAACCTTGGGTTAGCCAGTCTTCAATGTCTTCTCCTTTCTCTAATAATTCGGCGGACAGTTTTTTACTTTTATCCGTTACCATGATTATATTATGGCGGTTGTCTTCCCGGGATACTTCACGATTTATAAATCCGTTCTTCTCCAGCCGGTCCAGAATGCCGGTAACGGTGGGGTTTTTTATATTAAATTCGTTTTCAATATCCCTCTGGTTTATTGTACGATCCTGGTTAAAAAGCAGGAAACCGAGAATATCCATCTGGGAAGGTGTTATATCAACTCCCTTAAGAAGATTATTACGGCTTGTCTTTATCGAATGCTCAATAAATTTGATAAGGACGGCCAGCTTGTTATATTCCACCCGTTAAACTCCGTTAATATATAGCGTCCTATATATTATTCATTGCGGACAATAAGGTCAAGGGGGTTTAACAGGGTGTTCTTCGGCCTTTCCCGTACAGACAACCAAAAAAACGGCACTATTGCATTCTACAATAGTGCCGTGGCCCAGCGCTAAATATTTCCTAAATGACTCGCTTAATTAGACTGAATCTCCCTCAGGAAGGCGGCGTATTGGGCCTTGAATGCCTGTGTCACTTTGTCGATGCCGGCGGCCTTGAGTTTGGCGGTAAATTCATCGTACTTTGCAGCGGTTTGACCGCCGAAAACGCCGCACTGGAAACTGTCATCATATTCTTCAATCAGCGATGAGATAACGGTCCATTCAGTGCTAAAAGCGGTAGAATCAACACGAAAACCGTCCATGAGGGGCTCCCAAAGCTTCGCGGTGAAGGCGTTTTCCATTTGGATCCGCCGGGGATCGGTGTCGGCGGCATAGCCCCGCTGGATCCGTTTGGGACTACGCAGGGCCCATGTCCAGTTATCCCAGGCATAATCCGCAGCCTCGGGGCCATCGGCGGCCTCATTTTCCCCTATCAAGACATAATGCCGTCCTTCGACTCCGCCCATAAGCAAATTTTGCAGCGGGATGTTGTTCTTCATAAGATCGAGGACCAGGGCCGCACGCTCGGGATTCTTCGAAGCACTGGTAATGGCAAACATATTATTACTGTACACTTCCGCACTGGAGGGCGTTGCCGGAGAAAGATCGTAATAACCGGGTGTACCCACGCCGTTCTTAGCCATTTCCTTACCCGCGTCAAATACCGAACCGTTCCAATACATCGAAGCGCTCTTGCCCTGGACAAAGCTGTCCCGCTGGGGAATGGTGTTGTTCATCACATTCTTGCTCCACACATTGTGGGCCGCCCAATCCGCCATTTCCAGGGCGTATTGTTTATACCAGGGGCTGTTATACAGAAAATAGAGATCGTCGGGCCTGGCTTCCTGTTTGTTCTTCATGTCCCATACATAGTAGATGGGGCCCGAGGACCATTTTACATTCTGGGCTTCCAGATACGTCCACATAAGCTCTATGGTACTGGCAGGGGCGGCATAAGCCTGGATGCCGGTTTCCTTTGACGCGACCGTGTAAACATAATTGCGGAGGTCATCCCAGTTCCTGAGTTCGCTTAGGTTGTACTTGGTACGAAGATCATCACGGATAACGGGGAACTTGTATTCCACATTGATGTCGGCTGCGGGAACCGCATACACTTTTCCGCCGCTCCGCGCCTGATACCAGGAAATTTTCGGCTGGGACTCCCAAGTCGCCGGCATCCATTCCTGAATAAACGGGTCGGTGAGCGCACGGAAGGATCCCTTTGCCGCTTCCTGTTCATAGTTGTTCCAGGGCGCCGCGTGGATAATATCCACATCTTCACCTGACGCGAGGACCAGGGGATACTTGTCGGCAAGCTCCGCCCAGGTAATAAAGGTCAGCACTACTTCTGTGTTGAGCAGGGGTTTGAAATATTGATTGTTAGCCATACCCATAATTTCGTCTATGTCTTTGGCGGGATCGCCTATCATATAAACATAGATCGTTTTAGGCTGGGCAAGATCATATTTTTCATAGATCCCCGCCGCTTTAAACCCGCCGACTGTGGATGTCCCTGATTCCTTGCCGCCGCCGGCAAAGGCGGAGACAGCAATCACGCAAGCCAATATAGTCATCATCATCTTTTTCATTCTTCTACCTCCAAAAAATATTTAATGTACACTTTGCAGTGTTTACACCCTGAATAAAGTATCCGCCGTCACCCCTTGACCGATCCTATGGTTAATCCCTTAACAAAGTATTTCTGCACGAACGGATATGCCATAAGCATGGGCCCGGTAGCAACAACTGTCATCGCCATTTTCATGCTTTCCATCGGTACCGTGACCAGCGGCAGGCCGGATTTCTCGGCGATACGCTGCATCGCCTGAGCGCTGTTGAGCAGATTTTGCAGGTAATATTGCAGGGTGTACAAATCCTGCCGGCGGGTATTAATGAAAAGCATACAGTTATACCAGTCGTTCCAGTAGGCCAGCGCGGTAAACAGGCCTATGGTTGCAAGAAGAGGCGTACAAATCGGCAGCATAAGGCGGAAATATACCGTAAAATCATTGGCGCCGTCTATCTTCGCCGATTCGATGATTTCAAACGGAATCGACTTGAAATAGTTTTTTGTGATGATCATATTCCAGACTGAGAACAGACAGGGTATTACCAGCGCGAAAATATTATTGGTGAAGTGCAGAGTTCGTGTACAAAGAATATAATACGGCACAAGACCACCGTTAAAGAGCGTCGTGAAATAAAAGAAAAAGCTCATCGGATTGCGGTAATAAAAATCCCGCCGGCTCAGAACAAAACCGGCCATTGTCACCAGGAATAGGGCGGCAAAAGTACCAACGGCCGTTACAAATACCGTGATTTTGTAGGCGTTGATGATATGCGCCGGGTTCTTTAACAGCATACCATAGCCCTCAAGCGAGAAACGCCTGGGATAAAAGTAATACCCTTCCCGGATGATCGTACCTTCATCAACAAAAGAATTTACCAGAGTCAGATAAAAGGGAACAAGGCATATAAAAGCAAAGCCAAAGAGCAGAATATAACCCACGATATAAAAACCGATCCGGTCGGCGGTAATCTTTTGTTTACCGGCAGCAATTGTCGCGCTCATGTTCAGAGCCTCCTAAAATAAGGTATAATCGGGCTCAATTCTCTTTACAGCGAAATTGGCCAGAAGGACAGTAATAAAACACAGTACGCTTTGATAAAGCCCTGCCGCGGCGGACATGCCCATGTTTGGAGAATTCACCATGGAACGGTAGACGAAGGTATCGATGATATCGGTGGCCTCGATCAAAAGCTGCGATCTCCCGGTAACTTGGTAGAACATACCGAAATCACCCCGGAATATCTGGCCAATGGCGAGGAGAAGCATAATCACCATCGTTGGGCGCAGGTACGCAATCGTAATATGCCATATACGCTGCCAGATATTCGCTCCGTCAATTTCCGCCGCCTCAAGCATCTCCTGATCCATTCCGGTTATGGAAGCCAGGTAAATAATAGTACCGTATCCGGTCTGTTTCCACAGACGCACTACCACAAGGAACAAGGGGAATTTTGAAGGATCTCCATAGATGTTTATCCGCTGGATTCCAAGCTGAGTCAGTACCGTATTGACAACACCTGTTTCGTAACCAAAGATACTCAGGATGATAGCGGCTATAACGACCCATGATATGAAAAAAGGAAGAAAAGTCAGTGATTGCAGGGTCTTTTTGAATCTTTTAAGAGGCAGCTCACTGATAATAATCGCGAACCCAACTTCACAGATCATCCCGAGCGATATAAACGCAAAATTGAAAGCCAGAGTATGGACGGTCAAAGGCCAGAGCTTGTTTGAGACGATCCTGTAAGTGAAGTTTTTTAAACCTGCCCAGGGGCTGCCGAATATGCCGAGCTGGGTTTTGTATTCCTTAAAGGCTACAATGATCCCGCCCATAGGCACATACGAAAAAAGAATGATAAAAGCGATGCTGGGCAAAAGCATGAACCACATAATCCGGTTTTCATAGAGTTTTCGGGCAAAACTTTTTTCCCTTGTCATGCTAGTCTCCTTTGGCATTACCCTATCGTAAAGGTGATTGTTTCATCCTCCATCGCGTCCGCGGAAAGGACGAGCTTTGCCGTACCTTTTTCAATGCCGCGTATAACGCAGAGGAGTCTGCCCGCGAAAAGGCGGCGTTCAGCCGCGCGGGCACCGGAACCGAACAGGGTGTTGTCAATCAGATTCCCGTTATCAAGACCCAGCAAAACAGCGGAACCGCCGCCAACGCCTTCTACCCGCGCCTTTATCAAGATGTCTGCCGTTGGTACCGGCAGTCCTTCAGGGTCCAACACGCCGATTTCTATGTGGGCGATTCCGTAGAGGGGAAGCGCTTCCGTGTCCGCCTGTACCTGAAGCCGCGCCGGAACGCCGGTTGTTTTAACAACGCGCTCTATCACCGCTTTGCCGTCTTTATAACCCACCGCGCGAAGCTCACCCGCTTCGAAAGGGACATCCCATGAAAGGTGGAGATCGTGGGTGGTGGGCCGCGTGTTCCGGGCCAGAATATTCCACGCGCCGGCATGGCCCACATTCGGGCAATCGTAGCCCTTTGTGCCAATAAAGCGCCCATTCAGGTAAAGGCTCACTTCGTCGCAATCGGTATAACCGATGACGGTGATAAACTCCCCTTCATAACCGGCCCAGTTCCAGTGCGGGCAGATATGCAGGGTCGTATCATCCCTGTTCCAGATGCTGCGGAAGTAGTAGAAGGTATCCTTGGGAAAACCAGCCGTGTCGATAGGTCCGCTTCCCGCACCGTGGGCCGGCCAGCGTGTTTCGCCGAGATAATCAATACCTGTCCAAAGATAATCACCAGCGACAAAATCACGGCTCGCCGTATAACGCCACAGGAATTCGTGGTTGAGCGTGAGCCGGTCATAGGACGGCATAAAGGGATATTCGCTCTTTTTTTCATAGTTGCCGCGTATGCCCCCCGCCGAAGGATTCTCCGTACCAAGGAAACGCCGCGCGGGAAATTTCCACCGGTCCTCGTCATAGAGCATTTCGGCGCGTTTTCCCCAGCGCGCCGTATAATTATACCCGGCCACATCAAGGGCGCACTCAAACTCCTCGCGGGTACGGAACTGTTCCGGCGAAGCGAGGTTGTCCAGGGCGCTTGTTACCATCCTGGTGGGATCTTCGTGGTGGCAAAGATCCTGTAAATGGCGGAGGATACGTACACCCTCAAGCGTTGACTGTTCCGGTATTTCGTTGCCGATACTCCAGATCACAATACTTGGATGATTCCTGTCGCGGCGGAGCATAGATAAAAGATCCAGGTCGGCGTTTTCCGTAAAGAACTGCCCGTAACCATAGGCGAAGTTGTTTGTGTAACCGTACTCGGCGCTCTTGAACTTGGTGAGCTGCCATTCGTCGAAAGCCTCGTCCATCACAAGAAAGCCCATCTCATCGCAGAGGTCCAGAAATTCCGGCGCGGGAGGATTATGGGCGCAGCGGATACCGTTACAGCCCATATCTTTGAGCAAAGCGATCCGGCGTTTCCATGTTTCACGATAAAAGGCCGCGCCGGTAAGTCCGCCATCGTGGTGGAGGCACATACCTTTGATCTTTACTTGAACTCCATTGAGCAGAAAACCTTTGTCCACGTCAAATTCCACGGTACGGATACCTATGCGCGTACACAGGTTATCTATCACTTCACCTTTCCATAAGATACTCGTCTCAACGGTATACAGGTACGGATCCCCGACGCTCCAAAGATGGGGATTTTTGATCGAAGGGCACACCACGGCTGCCGCGTGACAACCGGGTTCTATATGCAGCGCGGAAGCGTCGCGTGCCACTTCATTACCGGCGGCGTCAAGAAGACGATGCTCCACGCCAATATCGGCGGCTTCACTGCTTTGATTGTGGACGCTTACCTGAATCTGGAACCGCGCCTCGGCCTTGTTATTATAGAGCCCGTTACAGGCGGCAAATACGCCGTTATCCGCGATATGAACGGCGGCCCGTCTTATGATCCATACATCGCGGTAAATACCCGAACCGGTATACCAGCGGGAATTGGGCTGCATGGAATTGTCAACATGAACAGCAATGCTGTTTTCTCCTGTAACGAGGAAATCAGTAATATCAATGGTAAACTGGCTATAGCCGTAGGCCCGCCCACCCACTTTTGTCCCATTTACATAGACGGTGGAATTCATGAAGATCCCATCAAAGCGGACAGCGATGCGGGAACCGGCGGAGAACTCGTCATTGCGGATATGCAATTTCTTGCGGTACCAGCCGGTCCCGGTTACCGCGTAACCCCCGCCGCCGCCTGAAGGCGCGTCTTGTGTGATCGGATACTCTACCCCTCAGTCATGGGGGAGTACAAGCGATTTCCACACTGAGTCATCAAAACCGGGCGCGGCATAGAGAGCGGCTTCTCCGTCCTCACGTAGAAATTTCCAACCTTCGTTCCATAACTCAACCGGCATTTTCAACTCCAATCGTTCACATTATGATTATTATACGGGCGATTTTTACAGCCTGATATAGATTGGTTTGCAAAAAACATGGACAAATGTGCAAAAATGCCGGAGTTAATGCATATTATCGCGTACCGATTTTACATAGGCCGATGGTGTGATAAACCTGATCTTTTTGTAGAGCCGCGAAAAATAGAGCGGATCATCATAACCGACCCTGAGCGCCGCTTCGGCAATAGTAAGAAGCGGTTCAACAGCGATTATTTTTTCAAAACGGTGAACTTTCTTCTGGACACAAAGCTGTTTAAAACTCATCCCAAGCCGCCGCTTGATCGTGTGTGAAATTGTCGATCGGCTGCAACACATCGCGGAAGCAAGAGTGTCCAGTTCTATCGTATCGGTAATATGATTATCCAGCCAGCGCAATATTTTTTCGGTTAAGCCCGGCTGGTGTACATTAAGATACTCCCGCATCACAATAAAGTT
>JAISQR010000073.1 GCA_031274035.1 Treponema sp.
GATTTTCGGTTATTCCTGGGCGGCCAAGTCTACGACTCGGAGGGTAATAAATTTGGGGATACATTAAAACGCGGCGGCAGCATCGGGGGCGGCTACACCGCCGAAGACCAGTTTGATATGCTGTCCCTGGGCATGGGGCTTGGCCTTGATTTTCCATTGCCGAAACATTTTTTTATTCGGAGCGAATTTATTTTTAAGTATACCTTTGATTCAACCATGACCGGCGATAAAAAGGACGCGGCCCAAAAACATGATTTTGAGTATTTTGATCTTGTCCTTGAACCATGTATAAAACTTATGCTTGGTTACCGGTTTTATTAAATTATACGCCCTTCGGAGGAAGCATGAAAAGAGTTATCGCCGTTATTGTTTTAGTTTTCGCCCTTTGTGCAGCCGCGGGCGCAGAGGTCGGCGGAACCCATAAACACGAACAATTTGATATGCTGCTCGGCCTCAATCTTGGGCTTGGCGGCATTGCCACCGGAACTGTTTTGGAAGGCGGAAGCGGCTCTTTCGCCCTTTCCGCGGACGCGGGCTTGACCTTTGATTTTTATATTTCTAAGTATCTTTCCGTCAACACCGGGATTCTTCTTCACCCGGAAGGGCATTTGATAATTGAAGATAATATGAAAAAGAATTATACGGCGGGTTTTACGCTGTCTGATTACACGGCAACGCCGCTCTGTATTTCATTGCCAATCATGGCGCATTTCAATGCACCGCGTTTTGAATGGCTCTATCTTGGGTTCGGTATTACTATAAATATTCCACTTGCCGGGATGTTGGATTCTCTGGATGACGATATTGATACCAAGGGTGATGTATTCGTGGGCCTGCCGATTGATATTGGTTTTGATCTAATACAACACAACGAAAACGGAATACGTTTTTTCTTTAGAATTACGCCGACTGTTCTTGAGAAAGGAACTGTGGTCCCAATCGGTTGTGTTTGGCAGATATATAATTGGAAAATATTTGAATAAGAGGGCATTGCCCTCTTGAATAAGGAGGCATACATAATGGCGGAAACATTAATCGCAGCAACTATGCTTGACGAACTGAGGCCGAGGTTATGGAAAAGGATTGTTCTTACCTTGATCCTTGTAGGATGTGTATGGCCCTTTGAAGGATTGGCCTTGGGTTCCGCCGTTATGGCAGAGGATTTAGTAATGGGCATAGTTGGACTAATTGTGGTGATTCTTATATGGGTTGATTATCGTTTCAGAAAAAAGATATATCACAAATATCAGGATGAATTAATCACGCTGACTATGATAAAATGATGAGGGTTTATACGGCTTTACTATTTGTAACTATTTTATGTTAGGCGCAATAGTCCTAAAATTGGTTAAAAAATGATTGATAAAAAAATCATTGTTGGATATAATCGTATAAATGGATAATTTATCCATAATTTGGAAAAATTGCGGAGTAATTTTTTTCCTACTATGGGGGGCGTTACGGGGGCGCAGCCCCCGTAGAAGGGGGAAGCGGAAAAGCCGCAGGCTTTGGAGCGTGGGGGGAGACTTCCCCCCTCTACATTCTTATGTGATTGGTGTAGTAAAGCTGTAACTTCTTTCGGGGTTCTGGTGGCGGTAATTTTTGAATGGAGAGTATCATCGTTGAAGGTAAGGATAAATAAAGGCTTTCCCTCCCTCCTAGCTCTTGTCCTTCCATTTGTGAAACGCACCCGGTACGACTCCGAATTGTTCCCTAAAGGCGGTGGAGAAACTTGTGTAGTGCTTGTAACCAACCGCCGCAGCGACTTCCTCAAGAGGACAGGATGTGTTTTTCACGAGATCCATGGCTTTGCCCATACGAAGGCGATGGATATAACAAGCAGCGGATGAGCCGGTATGCCTTTTGAAGAGGTCAGTAAATTTACTCATGCTCATGGCGGCCTGTTTGGCCAATGCTTCCAGGGGGAGAGGCCCGGAGAAACGTTCCTCGATATAGTGCAGGGCCGCGGCGATTCCCGCTTGGTCATGTTCGTTAAGAGGAGGCTGCATCCTGGTTTCAAGCCGCTTATGCCAATCCAGAATGACCGAAATCAGTTCAAGCGCTTTTGCCTCAATCCAGATATTTCCAACATCCCCGGTAAAAGAAGCCTCGCCGATTTGTTTCATTATCACAGCGGCATCGGGAATCAAGGGCAATTTGCCCAAAGCATCAATCGCCCGTACTATTTCATCCGGTGAAACGCCATGACGCGAATTCAGAAAGGTGTCAAAAAATTCCGGCAAGAGCAAAATTCCTATCCCGTAAAATGTAAATCCTGTTGAGTGATACCGATGGTACATCTTGTCTTTTTCGTAATGGGTCCCCGCAATACCCTGTCGCAGAGTTCCACGGCTAAGACTGATACCAGAATACTCAGAGGGACTGATATAACAATAGTCAGGTTCAAAGGGCCGCCGAAATTCGAGGTTTGTTAAAGCTACTACAAGGCTCTTGCCTGCCGGCTTCAACAGACCAGTACCTTCCCCATAGGATCGTTTAAGTATCAATTCTATATTACCATCCCTATCGAGTTTTGTATTTTCCAAAAATTGTGAAAGGGGATTAAGCAACATATCTATAATCGTATCCATACCGCACTCCTTTCAAAGGCTGACTTGCTCCGGTGTTTACGGCAGGTTTCGGAGATTGCCAAAAAACCTTTGCTATCCGCCAAATTTTTGTCTAACGCCTTGCCCATTCCGATGTTTTAGTGTAACCATAGTTAGGATATACTAACTATAATATCCTGTCAATATCTCAACTATGTACCGTTATGGAGGATTTTGTGAAAAAGCTCTTTTTGGTTCTTTTAATCGGCACCGTTCTTCAAACCGTATTTGCCCAGGAAACCTCTGACCTGGGCAATGATGCCGGCGAATCCCTTGATTTCGTGATTACCGCCGGCAGGACCCCTGAAGCGGCAAATAAAGTAAGCGGACAGGTTGCCGTTATTACCGCCGATGACATTGCGGAGTCGGGGGCGTCAACGATAACCGAGGTGCTGGAAACGGTGCCCGGTATCAGGTTAGCCCAGGACCGGTCAGGTGTCAGCACCGATATTACCATGCGGGGTATATCGAGCGACTACGGACGGGGGAAGGTGCTGGTAATCGTTGACGGCATGAGGCTCAACCCCACTACAACCAGAAGTATGTTAAACTGGGACGCGATCAATCTTTCCGAGGTTGAACGGATAGAGGTACTGGACGGCGGGGCGAGTGTCCAGTACGGCGATAACGCCTCGGCGGGCGTTATCAACATCATCACTAAAAACTCGGGCGCGGCAAAGACGGATATTACCGTTTCCGGCGGGAGTTTTTTTCAGAATGAACAGCGCTTTTCCCGCCATCAGCCAACAGGATGGGGCGGTTTTACGATCAGCGGCGGACACCGGGGAACCCAGGGCTACCAGAAACATAGCGCCTTCGATACGGGGAACGGCGAACTGCGGGGGGGTTTTGATATAAGCGACACCATGAGCCTTCAGGCGAATGTTGGTTTTGTCGCCAGAAACGGCCTGTTTGCCGCTACCTTAAGTCAAGCCCAGTTTGACGATGACCCTACCCAGAATGCGGGAGCAATTCTTCCCTATGCCGACGGCAGTTTTTCCGATTCCGAAATAATTACCGGGATGGGTTTTACCTGGGCGATTAGTGAAGCGATCAATCTCGATGTGCCGTTTTCTTATAATATTGCAAGCATGAATTGGAATCAGCCTAATGGAGGTATACCGGGCTATAGCCAGGTCTATAACTTTGCGCCGCAGATGCTTGGTTTCCGTCCAAAAGTGAGCGCTGAACTGAGACCGGCGGGTATGGGGCTCCGTTTAACCGGGGGCCTTGACACGCTTTTCGCGTTCAACGAGGTGAAAACCAGTACCGATCTTGTCAAAGAATCGAATCCGCAGACACAAACCATGTCGGAGTTCACGCTTGGCCCTTGGGTATTGGTCAATTTTGAACCCTTCTCCTTTCTTTCGTTCAATGCCGGAGCCCGTTATGATACGGCTTTTGTAAATGCGCATTTGGACTCCTGGTCAGGTACTGTTATGGGTTATCCCATGTCCTATACGGCGGGAGACGAATCGACAGACTGGAACGCTTTTGTTTACGAGGCAGGAGTTACCGTCAATCCTTTTGATTTTTTAAAGGTTTATGCAAAATACGGCACCCAATTTAAGTATCCGTATCTTGATAATATCGTTGTGCTGCCCGCAATGGGCGGAGCAATGAGCCTGAATACCGATCTTGAACCGGAAAAAGGCTGGACTGTCGAAGGAGGTATCGGGCTTAATATCAAAGACTTTGTAAGGCTTGACGCGAATTTCTATTATTTCAGGATAGACAACGAAATCACCGAGATTATGCTTCCAACGTTGTCATATGAGACGGTAAACCTGGACCCCATCGCCAGAATTGGCACCGACATCGGCTTAAAGCTGACACCTTTTAAAAAATATGTGGAACTGGACCTTGACTATGGTTTTGTAAACGCGGAATTTTCCGAAGGGACTTATGAGGGCAACTCTGTCCCGATGGTCGCGGAACATACCCTTTCAAGTTCCCTTATGATAAACCTCTTCGGCTTAAGCCTTGGCCCCAATGTGCTGTATAAAAGTGAGATGTACCAGGGGCTTGATTATGACAATGCCCAGCCAACAATTGACTCAAGCCTTATCTGGGGCCTGAAGGCGCGGTATGTGATCAACAAGTTTAACGGGGAGCTTGCCGTGCAGCTTACAGTACACAACCTGGCCGATACAAAATACGCTTCAGCGGTATATTATCTGGGTTCCCTTTATGGGACTACGTACTACGTTGACTCCAACATGGGCCGTTCGGTAAATCTTTCGCTCCAATACCGGTTTTAAGGGTAAAGACCGGCATTATGCTTTCACTATTCAGGCAGGGCGGGTGGGTCATGTACCCCCTGCTCGCCTTTTCCGTTATTTCTATCGCCGTCATCCTGGAACGGGCGGTATTCTACCTGTTGAGCCGCGCCCTCTCTGTCCGCATGGTGGAAGAACTTGTGGCGCACCGTAAAGAATGCGGGGACTGGAAGGCCGCCGCAGGTCGTTTCGCGGAAAAAAGAAAGCGTGTGTATTTTCTCCCCCTCGTTACCGCCTACTTTAATGCGTTTGACGAAACACCAAAGCTTTTCGAGGAACATCTTTTCGCCCATGCCAAAGAAATAGTCATGATAAACGAGCGCCGCCTTCCCGTTCTGGCTTCAATCGCCGCGATTGCCCCGCTTTTTGGTCTTTTCGGTACTGTCTTGGGCATGATAGAAGTATTCCAAAGGCTTGCCGCCCTGGGAGGCCGCGCTGATGTGGCGCTGCTTTCAGATGGTATCTGGGTTGCTTTGCTTACTACGGCCTTCGGTCTTTTTGTTGCCATACCTTCCCTGCTTGCCCACCATTTTTTTTCACGCCTCGTGAGCGGAAGAAGCGATTGCATGGAACTCTTAATCACCCATCTTAATATACTCACCGGAAAGACCGGAGCGGAAAATTAAACATGAAACCTTTTGCAAGAAAGACGGCGCCGCCATTTGGCGCGGCCAGCGAAGTCGATATAACGCCGCTGTTGGATATTGTCTTTCAGCTTCTCCTCTTTTTTATTTTAACCTCGGCGCTTGTAAGTCCAAGTATTGAACTTGACCTGCCTGAATCAAATCAAACTAATGAAACTCTCGAAGCGGATCTGGTAATATCCGCCGATAGGGAGGGCCGTATTTTTTTTAATGACAGGATAGTTAGCCTTGAGGAAGTTGAACCTTCCCTGCGGCTTTTCGCCGGGCAAAACAAGGATGGGACAGTAATTCTACGTGTTGACAGCGCGCTGCCATACGGTAATTTTTTTTCTATCCTGGATGCGTCCCGAAACGCGGGAATAAAGAACCTGCATTTGGCCCATGAAGAAAAATAGCATGTTTTGGAGCATGATCGGCCTTTCCGTAACGTTTCATGGTTTGGTTTTATTCGGCGTGGCTGGAAGCGGTTTTCATGACTCCCCTCCCTCTTCGGAGAAGCGGTTCATCTCTACGATAAGAATTATTCAAACAGAAACAGCTCCGCAAAAAAACGCGCCGGTTAAACCTCGGGAAGAAACGCCCGTTGAAAAAATCATAGAAGCTCCGCTGGAACCTGTCCCTGTACAAGAGACGGAGCATAGTGAAGAAACGCAAGAGTACGAAGCATTGCAAGATAGCGCCGATGCCGCCGGGAATAATGAAGAATCCAACCATGATGAAGGGGACGTTGTAAACAATGGAGAAGCGCGGGAAGGCGGAGCCATAGACGATGAAACGATTACAGACCGTGAATATGAGGAACTGTTGGCGTACA
Source organism: Treponema sp. (assembly GCA_031274035.1). GTDB lineage: Bacteria > Spirochaetota > Spirochaetia > Treponematales > Breznakiellaceae > JAISNI01. The sequence goes on from JAISQR010000073.1 coordinate 6,347, forward strand.
TCAAAGATTTTATCAACAAAAATCTGGTGTACCCGCCGATGGCGCGGCGGCGCAATATTCAGGGGGTTGTCGGCGTATACTTTGAGATTGGGGAAAGCGGAGAGATTGTTTCTGTTCTGGTGAATCATTCTTCCGGCAGTTCAATGCTGGATAACGCCGCCGTATCGCTTATAAAGAAAATCTTCCCGCTCAAAAATATAACGGTAAGAAAAAGAACGGCGCTGAATGTCAATATAGATTATAAACTTACGGAATAAGGAGAGAAAAACCATGGTAGAAAATAAACCAACCAAAGCGGGCATCGCGCGTTTACTGGAAATCAGTGCGCAGAAACCCTAGCACCTATTCTTTGCGGTAATTTTTTCAAGCGTCTCCGGTGTCTTGCAGTTCATGCCGTATTTTTCGGCTTTCAAGGTGATCGAAATAGCCGCAGTCAATCACGGCGCTTTGAACGAGGGGCATATACGCCTCATCATGACGTGGGTCATAGCCGGGGTAGCCTGCATGGGCGGCGGCTTTGTCTTTATGTATGCGGGATCGCTCTGTTCACATCTGGCGGCGTTCAAAATCCTCTATGGCCTCCGCATGAACCTTGCGAAAAAACTCACAGAACTTCCGCTTGGTTTTCATTCGGAAAATTCCACAGGCAAGATCCGAAAAATCCTTGAACTCAATATTGAAAAAATAGAACAATGGATAGCCCACGCCCTGCCCGATTATATATCAGGTATGGTGGGTTTTTTTGTGATTCTGATCATGCTGTTCGGTGTGAATGTCTGGCTGACATTGGTGTTCCTCGCGGTGGTTTTCGTTGGCGTATTTATCGCCACCCGGTTTTCAGCCGGTGAAAAGGGCATGGAGCATATACGCCAGCGTCAAAAATCACTTGAGCGTATCAACGCAAGCGCGGTACAGTATGTGAACGGAATGGCGGCGGTAAAAATATTTAACCGTTCAGCCGAGTCGTTTCAGAGTTTTAGAAAAGACATCTATGATTATCAGAATTTTTCAATAAAGTACACAAAAGATTTTCGTTCTGTCTTTACAATTCTTTCATCCCTGATCAAGGGTATCGCCCTGTTTATTCTCCCGGTGGGAACCCTGTTTTTAAAATCGAATCCAACTTCGCTGAATTATGCGCTCAGCATCTGCATGTTTTTGATTCTCGCTTCGGGAATTGTTGCGCCCATATTCAAGGTTGTGGGCATTGGCAGTGTGGTGAAAGACATTACCGGGGGTGTTGAGCGGATCGATATGATTTTCAATACTCCGTCTCTTTCCGATCCTGAAACCGGCGAGTCCCCTAAAACTTATGACGTGTGTTTTTCCGGTGTAAAGTTCTCATATAATGCAAAGGCAGAAAGCCCGATTTTTGCCGTGGGCGGCGTGAGTTTTAGCGCGGAAGAAGGGAAGATTACCGCCCTTGTGGGGCCGTCCGGCGGCGGCAAATCGACTATCGCACAGCTTATCCCCCGTTTTTGGGATATTGAGCATGGGGAGATAAGCATTGGGGGTGTCAATATTAAGCAAATCAAGGTGGAGGACCTGAACAACATCGTTTCATTTGTATTTCAGGATTGTTTTCTGTTCTTTGATACTATCCGCGAAAATATACGGGGCGGCATGACCGATACAGGAGAAGAAGAAATTATCGCATCAGCAAAAGCGGCGCAGTGTCATGATTTTATTAGCGCCCTGCCTGAAGGTTATGATACCCTTATCGGCGAAGGAGGCATTTATCTTTCCGGTGGAGAGGAGCAGCGGATCAATATTTCGCGGGCAATTCTTAAAAATACGCCCGTATTGGTGCTGGACGAAGCCACCGCCTTTGCGGATTCTGAAAACGAAGCGCTTTTGTACCGTGCGATAAAATCATTGATACAAAACAAGACGGTGATCATGATAGCGCACAGGCTTTCCACTATCGTGAATGCGGACAAAATCATCGTCATTGATAACGGAAAAATTCTTGAAGAAGGAACGCATGCCTCTCTGGTAAATGCCGGGGGGCTGTATTCAGAACTGTATACGGCATATACCAAAAACGTCGAATGGACTGTCTCGGAGGAAACAAAATGAAAAGATACGGTTTTTTTGAAAAACTCAGCGGAGGCAACACAAAACTTGTGGTTAAAGCTGCTGTACTGAACTGCCTGAAGGATCTCGCCTCTGTTATCGGCGTAATACTCACCTTTATCGCACTGGATAACAGTGTCGGGAATCTTGCCAATGGCGAGGCGGTCAATTTTGACATGCTCTGGAAATTGTGCCTCTTCTTTATCCCCACCGTGGCGATCTATATCATCACGGAGACCCTGGCCTACGACGCTTCCTATTTGGGAGCCTACAAGATTTCCGCCAGGGGCAGGGCGGAACTTGCGGACTGCATGAAACGGCTTCCTCTAGGCTACATAAAAAGCCGCGACCCGGGGGATCTTTCCAATACGATCATGAACGATTTTTTTCTGCTGGAAGGAATCAATTCCCACATCATTCCGCAGATTTTTTCCTCAGTTACTATACCGCTCATTGTTTTTATTCTGCTTTTGTTTTTTGACTGGAGAATGAGCCTGGCCATGATCGCCGCCGTTCCAGCGGCATTTTTCATTGTATTTATCACCGTTAAGTTTCAGGACAAGATGGCAAAAAAACAGACCCGCAGCCGTATCAACGCGGCAAACAGGCTGCAGGAATATCTTAGCGGTATAAAGCATATAAAATCGAACAACATGAGCGGCAGCAAATTTGACCGGCTAGAAAAAGCCATGCGCACCCTCATGCGAGACAGCATCAGGATGGAAGGTTTTTTGGGTCCCATACTCGGCGTGGCCTCCTTCGTGGTACGTTCCGGCATGATCATCATGACGCTGACAGGCAGCTATATGCTCGCAGGCGGTGAAATCGACCTTATGACTTTTATCGGGTTTTTGCTGATGAGTACCTCGATTTACATTCCGTTGACCCTTGTTTTCGGCACTTTTATCGAATTCCGTTATGCCGCGACCGCGGGCGAGCGTATACTTGAACTAAAAAACATTCCACCCATGCCGGGTACGGATGAGCCTCCTGTAAATGGAGACATTGTGTTTGAGCAGGTAACATTCAGATACCGGGATGTGGATGTGCTCAAGGATGAGAGTGTTGTCATTCCCCAGGGTAAAGTTACCGCCCTGGTAGGGCCTTCCGGCAGCGGGAAAACTACCCTGACGAGGATAGCCGCACGTTTTTGGGATGTGAGTGCCGGCAGGGTTACGATGGACGGCAGGGACATCCGGCAATTTGATCCGGATAAATACCTCACAAAATTCTCAGAGGTTTTTCAGGATACCTATTTGTTCGAGGAAACTATCGCCGGTAACATCGGTTTTGGCAGGGAAGGAGCAAGCCGCGATGAGATTGTCGAAGCGGCTAAGGCCGCCGAATGTCACGGTTTTATCGAACGCCTGCCTGAGGGTTATGAAACCCGTGTAGGAGAAGGCGGCACAACCCTCTCGGGCGGCGAGCGGCAGCGCATTGCCATTGCCAGGGCGCTTTTGAAAAACGCTCCTATCATCATTTTGGACGAGGCGACTGATTCTCTGGATGCAACAAATGAGGCGGCGGTGCAGGCGGCTATCAACCGGCTGGTAAAAAACCGTACCGTAATTGTCATCGCTCACAAGCTCAAAACCGTTACTACTGCGGATAAAATCATTGTTCTTAATGAGGGGCGAGTTGCCGAACAGGGGACACACCGGGAACTGCTTCAAAACAATGGGCTTTACAACAAGCTGTATACCATGCAGCAGGAACCCATGAATTGGAGTATGTAGCTGAAAATCGAATTGTGATAGAATTCATCGAGGAGAATAGCCATGTTAAAGGTAGTGTATGACAGCAAAACGGGATTGGGAAAAAAATTTGCCGGGAAGGTGTCGGACAATATCCAGGCGGTTTCCGAGGCGGTCAATTCTCCCTGTTTACTGGTAACCCGTAATGTGGGGTTTGGGAAAATTCCCGGAACAACAAAAAAGTTCCTGAAGAAATACGGACAGTATGTGATAGGAGTAGTGGTGAACGGAGATCGCAGATTCGGCAAGTATTACTGCGCCGCCGGGCCAAAGATTCAAGAAAAATATCAAATACCCGTCATTCGCAACATTGAAAGGGACGGCAGCGACGATGACGTAAAAGAAATTATCGCGTTTATTCATGGAATGACGGCAAATCCAGGCTGACAATAAGTGGAGAACAATATGCGGTGCTGCTGGACGAATTCATCGATTCGCTGCATATCGGCCGTTTCGATGTTATGGGACTGTCGGCAGGTTCTCCCTATTGTTATGCGCTTGCCGCCGCATTATACAAATATGGGAATTTTGTCACGAAAATGTGATAGTTATTCTGCGGATAGACCGACTAAGCCGAGTAGCCCGGCTTTTGTTTCCGCTATGGTATCAATTCCCACGGAAAATTCGTCCAGCCCATATTCTACCAGCAATGGCAAAGCCTGGGGGTCTGCGGCAAATTCACCGCAGACGCAACAGGTAATGTTGACTTCATGGGCTGCTTCTATCGTAAATTTGATAAGGCGCAGCACGGCGGGGTTCATGGTATCATAGAGTCCGCTTAACAGGGGGTTCCCGCGATCCACCACCAAGGTGTATTGGGTAAGGTCATTGGTACCAATGCTGAAGAAATCTACTTCCTTTGCAAATTCACGGGCCAGGATCGCGGTGGCGGGGGTTTCTATCATCATTCCTACAGCGATGTCTTTTTTGTAGGGGATACCATCTTCTTCCAGGGCAGCCATGCACTCTTGTAACAGGGTGCGGGCCTCTTTTAATTCTTCCATGCGGCAAATCAGGGGAAACATAATTTGCAAATTCCCATGTACGGCGGCCCGCAGAATGGCCCGCAACTGGGTTTTGAAAATATCCGGGTAATGCAGGCACAGGCGGATGGCCCGCATCCCCAAAAAAGGATTTTCTTCCCGGGGAATTTTTAGATAGGGCAGTTCTTTATCCCCCCCTATATCCAGGGTGCGAATAGTCACCGGGGCATCGCCAAATACCTTTGCCACGGCGCGGTAGGCTTCGTATTGCTCATCTTCCCCAGGCATTTCATTGCGGCTCAGAAATAAAAATTCAGTTCTAAAAAGACCGACTCCATTGGCGCCCTGTTCTTTTGCAAGCTCCGCTTCCCGGGAACTGCCGATATTCGCCGCAACCAGGATCTCCCCGCCACCACTACGTAAAATCCTGCGGTACTTCACCTGGTCATAGCTTTTCCACACGACTTTGTCCTTAGCCTGCAGTTTTTCATAAGTCCTAAGATTTACCTCATCCGGCCGCAGAACTACCAGCCCCTTACCGGCATCCACAATAATAGAATCCCCGTCACAGGCTTTATCCAGCAGATCCTGGCAACCCACTACAGCGGCAATGTTCATGGAATGGGCCATGATGGCAGTATGACTGGTGAGTCCCCCTGCTTCTGTTACAAAACCGAGCACATGGTCAAGATCAAGCTGAGCAGTTTGACTGGGAACCAGATCATGGGCCACCACCACGGTATCCGGAGGAAGAGTACGGGGGATATCGGCACAAAAACCTGAAATATTGTTAAAAATACGCTCCCCTGCATCAGTAATATCCGCGGCACGCTCCCGCATATACGGATCATCTTCAAAAGAATTAAAAGTATCGCAGAGTTCACGGGTCTGCCTCCGTACCGCCTCTGCCGCACCAAGCCTCTGGCTTGTTATCAAAACAACAGCATCATCATTAAAGGAAGGATCATCAAAATAATCCAATTGGGTAGCGATTATATCTATTGATTTATCGTTTGGATTGGCATTCCGGATTTTCTGCAAAATATCACGAATTTGCTGTCGGCTTTTTTCCAGGGCATTGGTAAGTTTTTCTATTTCCTTTTCAGCGGAAAATAATATTTCATCCGCCGCATCCTCCCTGTGAAGGACACCGGTCCCGGGGACTCGAAACACCCTGCCAATGGCTATTCTTTTTGTTGCCCCAATCCCCTTATAACGTAACATTGCCCTACTCGCTTTCCCCGAATTTATTTTCTATCAGCGTTACCAAATTCTTCAGCGCCTCGGCTTCATCGGGACCTTCCGCCTTTATGGTAACCACATCGCCAAACTTTACCCGCAGCTTCATTAATGAAATAAGAGAGCCCAAAACGATCTGCTGTCCATTCTTGGTTATGTAAACAACACTTTTATAATTTTGGGCTGTGTGAATCAAAAGCGAAGCAGGCCGGGCATGAAATCCAATTTTATTAACAACGGCTACCTCTTGCTCAACCATGGTGTGTTTCTCCTCATAATGTGTTTTCCCTATCACTATATAAGCAAAAACCATGCCAAAACACTACAGCAGACTTTCTTTTTTGAAAAAACTAAGAATATAACATACCTCGTCCAGGGGGATAACAACGCCGGCAGTGGCAGCCAGAGAATCGCATTCTTGACGGATTACTGTTATTTCCCGGGGGTACTTTTGCATCCAGCCCTGAATATCGGGGAAGTCCCCTACCTTTTCTCCCTGTTTTAGCCGGTCAAGCATACAGCAGATATGGCAAAAAGCCCCAATCAGCATTTCCATGTCAAGTTCAACCTCCAGAGCCCGGCCTATGCGCTCAATCATACCGCGGGCCTCCCCAATCACTTGGGTATTGCCAAGGCTGGGCAAGGTTTCCCGTATGTTTTTGCGTATCTGCTCAAAAACCCTTTCGGTATCAATAAGCTTTTGCAACTGCTTAATGCCCCCAGGGCTCATACCATCGGTTAGGGAAACATGGGGAACCGGAACATTGGTGGAAAAGGCGCTGACAACACCAATAATACGCCCCTCCACCCCAAGATGCTCAATCCTCTCGGCAAGTTCCCGCTTATCGGTTATTTGGAGGGTAACAACCTCACAGAGCCCATCGTAAAGCTCAAGCTCCTTATTCAGATGATTCTTTAGAACTCGGGCACTACCTTCGCCGGTGGTACAGAGTGCCAGGATATATAGTTTTTCGGCCTTCTCTTCCTTAGGTTTATTTTGGCCAGGCCTTTCATTCAGTATTCGTAAGCTTACCCCCCTTACCGCCTCATAAATATCCGGCAGGGAATAGCCCAGCAGCACCTTACTCCCCGCCTCCACCACATGGGGGGTACTGACCAGGGAAAGACACTCGTTCCGTATCCCCAATTCCCGGTCCAAGTCATAGGAAATATTGACCAGGGATCCCATGTCCACCAGGAGGAGGACCTCGTTAATCTCTTTATGGGCTTCCAAAAAGACCTTAATTTTGCGGAAACAGATGCCAAAGTTCTCTTCAGGGGACACATCAAAGCCTTCAATAACTTCAGCCCCCAAAAGCCAGTTGGCGGTCCTTGCCAGCCCTGTGGCTACCCCCGTTCCATGGGCTGCCACTATAACTTGTACCGGAGAACGTTTAACGATAAAGGAACCCTTGGGGACCAAAAACAGGGCAAGAAAACCGGCCTCATCTGGGGGTAGGGAGATATTAAAATCATGCTCCGCCAAAGTCAGAATCTGTTGAGCGGTTTTGAATAAATCGGGCCACTTCTCCTGGATATTCCGCAGTTGGGGATTGACGATAGGAAGGCCCCGTTGTATCCTCTTAATGGCGCTGTTCAAGTGCAGGGCCAGACCATATCGAATATTTTCATTAAAGGTACGGCCCAACTCCCGGGCTGCCATATCCAACATTTTCCCGGAGGTGGTGGCAATCTCCGCCCCCATGACACTTTCATCCTGTGAACAGTATTCAACCCCATTCCTGGGGGCGGCATATTGTTCATAGTAGCCATCCATTATTTGACTGATAATCTCGTCTATCTGCTCCTGGCTTGCCCCAACCCGGCGCATTTCTTCGGTACGGCGCTCAATAAGGCCGTAAATATCGCCATCGGGATACCCCAGCGAAACATGAGACAAACTGCCGCCAAAGTACGGTGATACCGATCCACCGTCAAAAGTAAGAAACCGGGAGGGGATTCCGGCCAAAATGCTCCAGATTTTCCGGCGGTTTTTTTCCACAAAAATTCCGTTCCGGATATTTTGGGGGAGTCCATAGCTGCTAATACTGATGGAATCCTTCTTGTGTGAAAGATAATCCGAGTAAGCCAGGGCGCACAGAAGCTGGATGTCCGACTTTAACTGGCCCACATTGTTGGGGCAGACATACCCCAAAAGAGCCCTCATGCTGTTTACGCTGACTTTTATGGGGTTTCCCAGTCGCCTGGATTCGCCTGAAAAAAAGGTGGTAACAAGGCCAAGCCGCTCCTCCACGGTCCGTTCTTCCAGGTTTGGTATCTTTATGTGCATGGGAATTCGCCTGGTAAAAGTACGTAACAGCGCCGATTCCGGTTCTTCGGTGGTGGCGCAGATAAGCATTACCCTGGCAGTCCGGGTGCTTTCAGTCTCCCCAAGCCGTCTGAATTTACCGTGATCGATGTACATAAAAAGGGTTTCCTGCCCCCCAGGTGGAAGCCAGTGTACCTCGTCCAGAAAAAGAATGCCCCCATCGGCCTGTTCCAGAAGGCCAGAACGATCGTTATCTGCACCGGTATAAGCCCCTTTTATAACGCCAAAAAGCTGGGATAGCAGCAATTCCGGGTTGTTGGCATAATCGGCGCAATTAAAAGCTACAAATGTCTCGGGGTCTGTAATACGATTTTGAACCACCGCATAATCAAAGATCATCCTGGCAAACATGCTTTTGCCTACACCAGTCTCTCCAAAAAGCATGATATGCATACCCTGGGGCGGATACAGAACAGCAGCTTTGGCAAGTTCTCCAATTCGTAAAAGGCTGCCATTTTCCTGCAGAAACCGATCAAAACTGCCAACTGTTTCAATTGGTAATTCATCAGGTTTTTTCTGTGCTGACTCTGTCAGGCTGTAATACACCGGTTTGACACCGCTTTTTACTGAAATTCCCGCAGAACAAAGCTGGTTTAGGTCGTTTGAAACATTTGCCCGGGAAAGTTCAAGCTTTTCCGCTAGTTCAGAGGCGGTTATTTTTGCATTGGGCCCCAGTTCTCCCAGAGCTTTTTCAATCCGGTCTATCCGTTTCATTTTACGCTTCTGCCACTTTAATGTGTTTTATGTTTACTGTCAAATAAATTTTTTAGGACAATAAATTTTTTAGGATATTGCTTTTATTATGTGTTTTGGCACGGTTTTTGCTTATATATTTGTATCTGTTTTGATCGGAGCTGTGAATGAATGATGAGCAGGTTGCCATGGACCTTATAATACACGCCGGGAATGCGAAAAGTTTAGCCATGGAAGCTATTGGTGCAGCCAAAAAGAGTGAATTTGACGAAGCCAAGGAGAAATTACGGTTAGCCGGGGAATCTCTTCAAACAGCCCATGTGTTACAGACTGAAATTTTGGAGTATTCCCTGGGTAGTTCTGGTGTATCCATGCTGATGGTTCATGCCCAGGACCAATTGATGGATGCCATGACTATCCTTGCCATGGCCGGTGAATTTATGGATTTATACAAGCTTGTTTATACAAATATACCCGCGGCCCGGAGGGATGCATGAAAAACATAGTATTGGTATGTACCACCGGGGTTTCTACCACCATGTTGGTTAAAAACATGCGGACAGCGGTAGAAAAGAGGGGTCTTGATCTGTGGATCAATGCGGTTTCTGAAGTCCATCTTACCAAGAGTATTGAAAAAGCAGACGCGGTACTTCTTGGCCCCCAGGTTCGATATTTGCTTGAAAAAATAAAAGTCCTGGCTCCCGGTAAGCCCGTCCAGGTTATTGATATGCAGGATTACGGCATGATGAACGGTGAAAATGTTATAAATACGGCCCTTGGGCTTTTAGGAGAAGAAATAAAAAGATGCGGCGTATTGTAATTGCTACCCACGGCAAGCTGGCTTCCGGGTATCAGGATACCATCGAGATGATCTGTGGAAAAAAAGAGAATGTCTCGTATATGTGTTTTTATTCGGAAGAAACAAACTACGATGAGGAAATACAAAAATATATGGACTCTGTCTCTCCCGGAGAAGAAGTGCTTATCCTAACCGATATGTCCGCCGGCAGTGTAAGCCAGCGTTTTCTTAAATCCCTGGAAAAGCCAAATGTATTCATGATCACCGGCATTAATCTGCCAATTGTTCTGGAAATAGTCATGTACAAGGGGGAGATCAACCATGATGTCATTGATTCTTTTGTTAAAGGAGGCGTATCAGAATTATATTCTGTAGATCTGGAGAAACTAAAGGAGGAAGCTGCCGCCGAAGGCGGAGGATCCGATGAAAATTTCTTTTAAAGATCACCATAAAAATTACGTCCGGAGGGGTATTAGGTATGATTGTATTTTTGCGGATTGATGAACGGATGATCCACGGGCAAATCGCTATCGCCTGGAGCAAAGCATTGGCGGTAACCCATATCGTGGTTGCCAATGACGATGTTTCCAACGACGCGATACAAAAAAGCGCCCTGCTGATGGCAACACCGGCTGATGTAAAAACCATCATAAAAAGCGTGGATGAAGCCATTGGGATTCTGAATGATCCCCGGCTAAAAGACAAACGGGTAATGGCAATTGTTAAACGTCCCGATGATGCCCTGCGGATTGTACAGGCGGTACCGGGGATTCCCTCGGTAAATGTAGGAAATACCGGATTTCTGGGGGATACCACGGGGGTAAAAGAATTTGTCAAATTTATCCGGCTAAGCGAGAAAGACATTGCGTGTCTTAAGGAAATACAGGCTATCGTACCGGTTGAACTACAGGTCATACCGGATTCGATAAAGAAATCTTTTAATTCTGCTATTGGAGGAGGAAACTAAATGTTTGTACAGGCATTGTTGGTTGCGCTGGTATTTTATGTAAGCTATAACATCAACATTTTGGGTGTTTTTCATTTCAACCGGCCCATAATTATCGCGCCCCTGATAGGGCTGGTGTTGGGGGATCTGCAAACAGGCATTATCCTGGGGGCCACCTTTGAGGCTATCTTTTTGGGGGTTGCCTATATTGGGGGAACCGCCCCGGCGGACCCGGCGGTGGGAACCGCCTTTGGCACGGCCATAGCGATACTTTCCGATGCCACCCCCGAAGCGGCCATGGCCATCGCCATGCCGGTGGGGGTACTTGCCATTTCTATCGGTATGCTCCCCATGAGTGTAATTAACCCTATTTTAGTACCTATCGCTCAAAAAGCCGCCGCCGATGGGGATGAAAAGAAAATAATACGCCTTACCATGATAATGACGTTATTTATGGGTCTTATTACCGCTATCGTGATATTTTTGGGGGTATTCTTCGGGATCGATTTGATTAACCGGGTATTGGAAAACTTACCCCGGGTAATACTCACCGGTCTTGGTGCCGCCGGTTCCATTCTGCCCGCGGTCGGGTTTGCCCTGCTGTTGAATATTATCTACAGCAAAAAAGTAGTGGTGTTCTTTTTCCTGGGCAGTGTGCTGGCCATCTACCTTGGCCTGCCCAGCATTGCCAGCGCGGTAATTGCGGTAGTAATCGGCGTATACACCTTCTTTACGACTTCACAAGTCGAAGGCGCGGGAAATTCCACCGGGCAGTCCGCTGCGGCCCCCAAAAATAACGACGAGGAGTTTTTCAAATGAGCAAGAATCTAAACATTTCAACCGAAGAGCGGAGCATGCTCCGCAAAATGTTTAACCGGTCCTGGCTCCTGTTTGCCGGTTTTAACATGACCAATTTTCAGGGCATGGGATACGGTATCTCCATGCTTCCCGCCATTCGGCAGTTTTATGCCAACAACGAAAAAAAGCGGAGGGAAGCTTTAATCCGTTCGGTTCAGTTCTTTAACTGCACCTACGAAACCGCCCCCTTTATTATGGGGCTTAACGCCGCCATGGAAAAGGAAAACGCGGAAAAGGACGAATTTGATCCTGAATCAATCAACGCTCTTAAAGCGGCCCTTATCGGCCCCTTTTCCGCCATCGGCGATTCGGTTTTTTGGGGCATAGTCCGGGTGGTGGCGGCAAGTGTAGCCATTCCCCTGGCCCAGAACGGCAATATCCTGGGCCCCATCCTCTTTTTGGGGATCTTCCATGCCTGCTCAATCTTTACCCGCTACAACCTGCTCAATGTTGGTTATACCACGGGGGCCAAATTCCTCCAGAGTATCAGCGACAGTACCCTGCTTAAACGGATCACCTACTGTATTTCCATTGTGGGGATGATCATGGTGGGGTGCCTGGTGGCGCAGTTTGTAAACATCAACATTCCTATGGTTCTTGAATTTAAAAGCGGTGAAAAATTGGCAATTCAACAGGTGCTGGATTCGGTGTACAAAGGCATTTTGGGGATTGGCGCCACCTTCGGCTGTCTGGCCCTGTTGCGTCGCAAGGTAAAGGTAATCCATATCATACTTGGGGTCTTTGCCATAGGCATCATTGGTGCCCTGTTGGGGATTTTCCAATGACAAAAAAACTCATTGTGGTGGCCGATGACTTCGGTTTTAGCGAAGCCTTTAATTACGGGGTTATCAGTGGTTTTGAACGCGGTATTGTTACCACCGCCTCCCTCATGTCCAATATGGAGGCGGCGGTTCATGCCGCGGCTCTGGCCCGAATGCATCCACGACTCTGCGTTACCCAGCATACCAATCTGGTACAGGGGTACTGCTGCGCCGATCCCACCCTTATTCCGTCTATCGCCCAGGGGGACAGAAAGTTTTACCGTTCCGGTGAGTACAAGGGGGACGGGGTTATGAAAAAGGGTAACGGGACCAGGGTGGCTGACACCGCCGATGTAAAACGGGAAACGGTTGCCCAGCTTGAGCGTTTCAAAGCCCTGATGGGTTACTACCCCATGCACCTAGAAGGCCACTCCATTATCCAGGAGGGGATAATGAAAGCCTATGCGGAAGTGGGGGAAGAACGGGGTATCCACGCCATGACCTTTGACGACCGCAGCCAAAAGGGTTTCCTGCCGGCCCACGAATTTATAGGGGACGAGGATATTAATCTTTTGATGAAGGATTACTACAGCACCGGCCTTACTCCGGATATGCTTATAGGTATCCTGGGCTGCATAAAGAAAAACCCCCACGAGGTTAATATTATGCACTGCCACCCTGGTTATGTTGATTCCTACATCATGGACAATAGTACCCTGGTTCTTCCCCGCTGCCGTGATCTGCAGACCCTCTGCGACACCCGAGTAAAAGAATTTATTGACCGGGAAGGTATTGAGCTGATAGGTTTTGACGCGATAAAGTTATAGAGCATGGAGCATTTGGGGTATTTTAGCAAAAACGCCCCCCTGTTATTTGTCACCGACCTGGACGACACCGTTATTAACGGCGATGGCACTATGAGCGCACCGGTAAGGGCCGCCTTGAAAGGTTTGAGTAACAGGGGGATTAGTATTGCGGCCGCCACCGGGCGGCCTTTTAAACTTATACCGGATTGTGTAAAAGATCTAAGCGGCCTTTCGTACATTATCAGCGCCAATGGGGCCGTAGTTTGCGATTGGATAAACCGCACCCAAATAGCGGCCTATTACCTGGAAAAAAAAGATGTCCTTTTAATTTACGAAGAAACTACCGCCCTGGGCGGGGCGGTGGATCTTTACTTTACCGATGAATACATTGGCGAAGAAAAAGGTCGTGAATTAATGAGGCGCTTTATGACATTCTCCAAAGAAACTCTGGAAGCGGGAAATAGACTTTTTACTATGGTTCCCTCGGCAAAAAATTCACTCCTCGCCAAACCGGAACCAATTATAAAACAGGTCTGTATTTTTGAAAATACGCAATGCTGCCAAAAGGTATTAGAAAAACTACAATACCGGAAACAGATAAGTGCGGTAAGCTTATCCGGTTACGAAATTGAGGTAACGGCGAAACATGCAACCAAAGGGAATGCCCTTGCCTTTGTCCGCGAACGGGAAAATATGGAAAAAAGCCAGATTGTGACTATTGGTGATAACGACAACGATCTTTCCATGCGGGACGAAGCGGGTTTTTTTATCGCCATGGGAACCGCCGGACCTCACATAAAAGCCCTGGCCGACTATGTAACTGGCAGTCTGCACGAAGACGGTGCGGCCCAGGCAATACATACCCTAATCCTTAATTCGCCACATTGGTGAAAATTGACGCTAAAAA
>JAISQR010000112.1 GCA_031274035.1 Treponema sp.
GATGGATATTCTCGGTTTCCTGCTTTTTAACCAGGATCGTACAATAAACCAGCGGGATATTGAAAACGAATTTAATATAAAAAACCCGACCGTTACCGGCATTCTGGACAGGCTGGAGAAGAACGGATTTATAAATCGTGAAATATCCCGGAAAGACAGCCGTCATAAGGTAATCAGGGTAACGAAGAAAAGTAAAAAATTGTCCGCCGAATTAGTTGAGAAAGGAGAAGACATTGAAGACCGGCTGACACAAGGTTTTTCGCCGGAAGAAAAACACCAGTTACTCGCGCTTTTACAACGGGTATTACAAAATGCCCGTGACAGGACAAAAGGAACAACAGTATGAAACAGAAAAACCGCGCTTCGGATCGAACGGACAGAATAGGGACTGAACGCATAGGAAAACTGCTTTTTGAATTTTCCATGCCCTCAATTATAGGAATGATTGTCAACGCGATTTATAATATTGTTGACCGCATTTATGTGGGACAGGGAGTTGACCCGCTGGGTATTGCCGGTATATCGGTCGCGATGCCTCTGATGCTGCTCCTCATGGCGGCGATCTGGCGGTTTCGGCAATGGGTATTGTCTGGAGTATCATGATTATATTTTTTATGGTTATTCAGGGGCTGAACGCGGGTGTCCAGCCGATTATTGGCTATAATTACGGCGCGAAAAAATATGACCGGGTGCGAAAGACCTACAAGTGGGCGATCATAAGCGCCACGTTGTTTATGATAGTTTCCTTTCTGCTGTTGCAGATTTTCCCCGGCGCGTGTATTTCCCTTTTCCGCAACGAAGAGGGCCCGCTTATGAGCATGGGGATTTACTGTTTACGGATCAGTACCCTGTTGTTTCCGGTAATCGGCTTCCAGATGGTTACGGCAAATTATTTTCAGGCCGTGGGCAAACCGCTAGAGGGAACTATATTGAGCCTTTCCCGTCAGTTTCTGCTGTACATACCCATACTGTTGTTACTTCCCCGCATATTCGGTCTTGACGGGGTGTTATTCGCCATGCCCCTGGCGGACGTGGGGGCGGTAATCATATCGGCGGGTTTTATACTGGTTGAATTAAAACGGCTTAATCGCTTAATCCTCGATGAAAAAAACATTAAAAGAAATTGAGTGTATAATAGCCGGAGGGTAAAATGAAAAGACTTTTTATTTTGGCATCGGTATTTTTTTGCATGGAGGCAAACATGGAAGTCTACGCGCAAGACCAGACGGGTGGCAGGATTCTTGTAGCGTATTTTTCATGGAGCGGGAACGCAAAGGCTCTTGCCGGACAAATAGCGGAGGCAACCGGTGGAGATCTGTTTGAAGTAAAGACAGTAACAGCATATCCCGACACTTACAATGCGTGTATTGAGATAGCCAAGCAGGAACAAGAAAGAAACGCCCGTCCCGTTCTTTCGGGAAATGTTACCAATATGACGCAATACGGTACTGTCTTTTTATGCTATCCGAACTGGTGGGGCACTCTGCCAATGGGGATTTTTACTTTCCTTGAAGCCTACGATTTTTCCGGCAAGACGGTTTATCCCCTTGTTACCCACGGGGGCAGCCGTTTTGGGCGCAGTCTCGACGATATTAAAAGGTTGTGTCCCCGTGTTGTTGTCGGCGAGGGGCTTTCCGTCAGCGCCTTTGACACTAATCCGAAAGACGCCACCAGGGTAACGGCACCGAACAGGGATGTTACGGCATGGCTGCGAAAAATCGGAATTGGAAAATAAATTTTTTGCAGGGAGAAAAGCTATGGATTACGTCAAATTGGGAAACACGGGCCTGGATGTGTCGCGGATTTGCCTTGGCTGTATGGACTTTGGGGATGTCAGCACCGGCTTTCATAGCTGGGTTGTCGGCAAAGAGGAAAGCAATATGGGGGAAACCTCCAATAATAATCAGGCCGCGGTAAGCGCTTTAGGCTCTTTCTGTATGGCGCGGATTATCACCGTGATAAATGCCAAAATTCCCAAAACTATTCCCGCAAACAGGGGGCCGGGAACATCCAGACCGTGCGCTTTACTTGCTAAAATCATAAAGGGCCCGACACAGAAAACGCCCATATTACCAACGGCCACCTGTAAACCCGTAACGAAGACCGTATTCTCCGGGGTACTCAATTTGGCGTTGTCGCTGAGGATGCTCGGAAACATGAGGAGTACCGCCCCGACAAGGAACATGGCCACGCCTACCATCACCATATTGGCGGCAAAATAGAGAAGCAAAAGTCCAACGGCAATAACCAGCATTATTATTGGGGTAAGCATTTTTTTAAAGGTCTTATACAGCACCGCGAAAAGAGCCGAAAGAATCATCCCGCTGATATTGAAGAAAAGCGCCGCGATACCGGCTTCCGTGCCGGTCCCAAATCCGCGGCCGATGACAACTACCGAAATTGCCTGCAGCGCCACGGTTCCCAGACAGATAATCGCTGCGCCGGTAATGCAGTTAATAATAATGGCCGCACCAATGGGAGCGTTCTTCTTTTTTCGCGGGGTCACGGGGGCTGCTACCGGTTCCGGTTCGGGCAAATCAATTATGAGGAGAAACAGGGGGATAAGGGGGAGCAGGAATATGACAAACGGGAGTTTCCAGTTGACAACGACAAGTAATCCCGAAACAAACATCATAATCGCGCTGCCCGCTGAAGAAAAGATATTTCCGATTCCCAAGCGGCTCCGCAACTTGTCGCCTGAAAAGTACTTCATCAGAAGGGCCGGAGGTAAAGCATAGTAGGCTCCCAAGCTGAAACCAAGACAGATACGGGAAAACACCATAAGTGGCCAGTTGGTAATCACCAGCGGGACTGCGCCAATAAGGGCCAACACCAGCATACCGAGCAGTGCCGTTTTATATTTTATTTTTGTTCCGACCAGCTTTCCGATAAGAATGCTCGAAATTATGCCAAATATACCGGGTATGGTCTGAATAAGACCAACGGTGTTTACATCCATACCCATACCATCCGCAATTCCCTGCAATGCGGGACTCAGCCCCCCCGTGATACTGACCTGCAGGAAATATACGAAACAAAGTCCCAGGAAACCTACTAATCCAATATGGTTCATATTTACTCTATTAGCCGCTTTCAGGCGGCGAGTTTTTGGGTGAGCCGATCGGCATTCGGCGCGGTTCACACGTTACAATTTTAACCCCAGCTCAAAGCCTTCCCTGGTGGCGGCCACCGCGTTGGAAGTTTTGACAGCCCCCGCGATCTTATGGATTTTAACGCCTGCCTTTTCCAGCTCATCCGCCAATGCGGTATTTGGCTTATAGCCCAATGCCAATACGACGCAGTCACAGGGCAATTCCTTGACGCCGTCAGGGGATTCTACCACAACGGATTGAGGCTTGATTTCCAATACCTTGGTATTTACATAGGAATTGACCTCGTA
>JAISQR010000014.1 GCA_031274035.1 Treponema sp.
GAGGAGATGCGTCCCGGAGAGTTCCACCCCGAAAAAGCGGAAGCTTTGGGGGTGCCCAGGGGCCCCCTCTGGGCACGTCTTCAGGGCGGGGAGATCGTGCAGGCCGCGGACGGGAAGGATGTACGCCCGGACGAGGTGCTGGGCCCCCCCCGGCTTGGAAGGAAGTTTTCCTTTGTTACCGACAGCCTCGCCTTCCCGGAAATATCGGGGGATGTGGTGGAGTCGGACCTTTTTGTGTGCGAGGGGATGTTTGAAAAGGCGCTGGAGGAAACCGCCAGGGAAAAGAAACACATGACCGCGGAACAGGCCGCCAATATCGCGCTGGCGGCCAGGGTGAAGAAGCTGGCGTTGATCCACTACAGTCCGCGGTACACGGATTTTGAACTGAAACAGCTTTTGCGGGAAGCCCAGGCCGTGTTTCCCAAAACGGTTTTATCACGGGACAGGGCGGTTTTCCCTATTGAGTTCCCGGACGCGCTGCCTTGAGATATTTTCATTTTTCCGGCGTCAGGATGAGTTCCAGCAGGTTCAGGCCAACGCAATGCTTACTGCCGATTTTTGTCCCCTTCACACGGCAATGATAGGTTCCGGGCTTTGAAAGACTTACCGTACCCGCAGGGATCAGCCGTTCCTGATAAGCCCGCGCAGTTTCGCCGTCATCCTCAAGTTTCGCGTACAGGGTCTGTCCGGCGATCCCGATCTCAAGTTCATGATCCCAGTCAAAGATCCCCCAGAAGCCGCAGCGGATCTTGAGACTGAGCCGGTATTTTCCGGGAACCCCATTGTCCCCTGCCTGGAAATCCCAGGAAACACCGTCTTCGGGTTTGAGCCAGCCGGTAGTAACGTCGGCAAAATCAATGGAAAGCCTTGATCCCGGCGCGCGCTTCTCAAGATTGGCATAACTCACCGGCAGAGTGATACTGTCATCGTCCGCGGTGGTCAGCGTCTCCTGAACACGGAGCTCCCCTTCAAAGGTGAGGGCGATAACCTCAAGCTCGTTTTGGTTTTCAAGGGAAACATCAATAGTTACCCTGGAACCTTTTTGTGTGAAACCCAGGGCGGCGCCGGTTGACAGATGTTTACAGGATAACACCTTGCTGTACAATCCGGAGAGGCCTATGTCTTTTCGGGATTGGTCATAGATAAAAAGGTAAAGGGTATTTCCCTTCCGGGTTACTTTGCCCCACGAGGGCTGCTGCTTAAACGGCGAAGGGGACGTACCGTAAATCGCCTCGCCGTTTTTTCTGAACCATGCGCCCAGCTTGGCAAGTTCAGCCTGGGCGCCCCGTGGAATTTCACCCAGGGGGCTGGGCCCGACATTGAGCAGCAGGTTCCCGCCCTTACTCACCACATCGGCCAGGGAGCGGATCATTTCCCGGGCCTCGCCGAAATAACCGTCGGTGGTATAACCCCAGGCATGGCCCATGGTCATACAGGTCTCCCAGGGTTTGTTGCTTGGCACCGCGGGAATTTCGTTGTCGCTGGAACTCCGGTAGTCGGTTTCCAAATCCAAATATTCGCAGAGCCGTGAATTGACGAGACAGGCCGGCTGCAGTTCGTAAAGCGTATCCCGCAGCGCCGCGGCCTGATCCGGCCGGAGAAGGCTTGGCCCATCAAACCAGATGGTGAGAATGTCGCCGTATTGGGTAAGCAGTTCTTTAAGCTGGGGAATGTCGAATTCATCAATATAGACTTGCAGGTTTTTGCGGCACTCATCGGGGTAGTCCCAGAAATTGCCGTAGTTGCCGGCCTTATTGGCATCCCCCTGGTGTTCAAAACTCTGGGCCATTGGATGATGCCATTCCCTGACATGGGAATAGTAAAAACCCAGCTTAATCCCCCCTTCGCGGCAGGCTTCGGCCAGTTCCGCCATGACATCCCGCTTATAGGGCGTGGCGTCCGTGATATTAAAGGGCGACACCCCGGTTTTGAACATGGAGAAGCCGTCGTGATGCTTGGCGGTTATAACGATATACCGCATACCCGCGTCCCTGGCGATGCGGACCCACTCCCGGGGATTGTAGTTGACCGGGTTAAACCGTCCCGCCAGTTTTTCATATTCCGCCACGGGAATACGCTCGTTGTACATAACCCATTCACCCCGTTCCAAAAGGCTGTAAATGCCCCAGCAGATTAAGAGTCCGAATTTCATCTCCTGCCAGTTTGAGAGCGCTTCTTTACGATCCATGGTTATACTCCTTATTATGCTTTTCCCGGACAGTATACTTGTACTACCCGTATCTTTGCAAAAAGGCGAGCCTTTCCCAACCGGATAGGCTCGCCGCTGTTATAGGGTCCGGTTATTTTTTGATGGCATTGTAAGCCGTCTGCATATTTCTGACATACTCGGAATACCCAAGCTGCTCCAGGCCCTGTTTATACGTATTCCAGTCCGAAGTCAAATTCTTCCTGCCGGTGATAAATTCCACAAAGGATGATTTAACAAAATCGCTAAGGGGCGCCGAAATTTGGCTCATCCGGACGCTGGTATTTTCGTCATAGGCAAGGGGCGGAATGATCTGGACATCCGCCGCATAGGGAACCAGCTTGAGGGTTTCCCGGTACAGTCGGCCTACGTAGTTTGACGGTTCGTTAATATCTCCCGTTACCGCGAAGAGGTTATTCCAGTCTTCTTCAAGCAGGCGGAAAGCGCTGCCCAATTTATCATTGTTGCTTATATTAACCGTTTCATAAAAATCCGGTGCGTACTTGTATTGCGCCGGGGTTATTCCGTCCATACCAAAGGTTCCGGGGTCCGCGTCATCCCAGTGGACTCCTTTTTTACCGACATTTTGCCGTAAAGACCAATAGTTCGTATTGTGCGCGTCGGCCCACTTAATAGCTACCGCCGGATTTATGCATTTATCGGTAATGGCAAAGGAACCGCTGCTGGATTTTCTCTCATCCCCCGCAAAGGGGATGCCCCGGTAGCCGGAAGGTCCGGTGAGGGGTTCCAATACGGTGTATACTTTACTGCGCTCTACATTGTTAATATCCACCGCCATCTGTATGTGGCCGCAGACCGCCGCTCCCATGATGACCGTACCGGGGTTATTCCCCACCGCCGTCATTTGTTCCAGTGTCTGCGTGAAGGCCGCGGGATCGATGAGCCCTTCGTCGTAGAGGCTCTTGATATAGGCCAGGCCGTCGCGGATATAATCCTGATTTGCCGTAGGCGTAAAGGTATTGTTTCTGAGGGCTACCAGGGTGTCGTCATAATATCCAAAGGCATTAAGCAGATAGTACCAGGGATCGGCGGCCCAGGTTCCCTGAGCCCCGGTAAGGGGTATTTCGTCCGCCCTGCCGTTGCCGTTGGGGTCCCTGGTTTTGAAGGCCCGCAGGACAGTGCGGAATTCCTCGGTGGTGGTGGGTTTTGAAAGCCCCAGTTTGTTAAGCCATTCCGTGTTTAGCCAAAGTTTATAGCTGATGGAAACATGATTCAGTGACTTCGCTCCCGAATCAATTGTGGGGATAGCGTACATATTTCCGTCAGGGGATGTGATAGCTTCCTTAACCCAGGGGTATTTGGCGTAATAAGCCTTGATATTCGGCGCCTGCTCTTCAATCAGACTGTTGAGGGGAATGAGTATCTTTTCCATCGTCCCGTAGCGTACCAGATCCGAAGCCGAGGCAAAACCGGTAGATATAATTACCTCGGGATATTCGCCGGAATTAAGCAGCAGGTTGAGCCGCTCGCCAAATCCTTCCGATGCCACCTGAATAAAGTTGGCGTGTACATTGGTAAGGGCTTCAAATTCAATGATATGCGAATTCGTCAGCAGGTCCGTATAATAAGGCTCAAGGTTCCATAAAACATCGAGGGTTACTTTTTCTTTCGTGATTGGTAAAACCCCCGGAGCCGATACCTCCACCGCGGTCCGGGAAGGCGAAGCCTGGGACCCACCGCCTGCAAAGATCATTGGTGATACTGCCAAAAGCAGAACCGTCAGGAAAATAAAAACCTTTTTCATCTTTATTCCTCCGTAAATAAATTAAGTCAGCCCTTGAGTGAGCCGACCAAGACGCCCTTGATAAAGAAACGTTGAAGCAAAGGATAAATAACCAGCAGCGGAATACTTGATACAATGATGAGCGAATATTTCAGTAATTCTGAAAGGTACTGCCGCTCCAGGCTATTGGCTATGTTTATGAAATAATTGTTTGAAGTCATCGCGGTTGCGGAATTTTCAATTAAGATACTCCTCAGAACAAGCTGAAGGGGAAATTTTTCCGAAGTATTGAGATAGATCAGTGCGCTGAAATAAGAGTTCCAGTGGCCCGTGGCGATGTTGAGGGCCATCACCGCGATTATCGGCGCCGAGAGGGGTAACACTATCCTGAAAAGAAAATCGAAGTAATTTCCCCCGTCCAGGCTTAAAGCTTCAAACAGTTCATCCGGTATGGTTGACTTGATAAATGTCCGCGCGATAATCGAAAACCACACGCTGAAGGCGCCGGGAAGTATCAGAGCCCAGATAGTATTGATCATTTTCATCTTGCTGATAAGAATATACGAGGGCAAAAGTCCGCCTGAAAAAAACATGGTTACCATGAAAAACAAAGTTACCGGCCCCCGTAAGGGGAATTCCTTTCGGGAAAGGACAAATCCCCCCAGCATGGTTACCAATACGCCGATAACCGTCCCCGTTGAGGTATAGATTATCGTATTGAGGTAACCCCGCCAGACATTCTGGTTGTTGAATACCGCCTTATACCCTTGAAGGCCCGGTTCTACCGGAAACAGGAACACCCTCCCCCCCACCAGGGCGGAAGGAGAGGAAAAGGACGCGGAGATCACATAGATAAGGGGATAGCTGATGGTCAGCACAAAAAGAGCTAAAAAGGTGTATACCACCGCCAGGTAGAATTTATCGCCCCGGGCGATCCGTATTTTGTTCGTCATGATCCCTTCCTAAAACAAACTCGTTTCATTTATCCGCCGGGCAATGGCGTTTACCAGCAGCAAAATAAGACAGTTTACCACGGCGTTAAATAAACCTACCGCGGTACCGAAACTGAACTGGGCCTGCTGTATGCCCACCTTGTACACATAGGTCGCGATAACTTCGGACATACGATAGTTCACCGGATTTTGCAGTAAAAATACTTTTTCAAAACCAACGCTGAGAATACCCCCCGTATTAAGAATGAAGGTAATGATAATAGTCGGCAAAATACCGGGGAGGTCGATAAAGATAACCTTCTGGAAACGGCTTGCGCCGTCTATGGCCGCGGCATCGTAGAGTGTCGGGTCTATGCCCGACAAAGCGGCCAGGTAGAGTATAGAACTGTACCCGGCGCCCTGCCATATTCCCGACCATATATAGGCGGGCCGGAAAAAAGCGTCCATCCCTAAAAAATCTACCGGGTTAAGCCCCACGATTTTTAACGCCGAATTAACCACGCCGTACCGGTAAGAAAATATCTGAAACACAATGCTCACCACTACCACGGTAGAAATAAAATAGGGGGCAAAGGTAATGGTCTGGAGTATTTTTTTCACCCTCATATTGGAAATCTCGTTAAAGGAGAGCGCCAGGAGTATGGGAAAAGGAAAACCAATGACCAGGGACAGGAGGCTCAGAACAACGGTGTTTTTCAGGATAGTACCAAAGATAGGCGTACTGAAGAGCTGGTTAAAATATTTTAGGCCCGCCCAGGCGCTGCCCCAAATACCCCTGCGTATGCTGTAGTCTTTGAAGGCGACGAGGATGCCGCCCATGGGGAGGTAGCAGAAAATGAAAACAAAAGCTATAGGCAGGAGAATAAGGACATAAAGCTGCCAGAGACTTTTACCAAAAAACCGGTTTTTCTGATTTAACCGCGATGATTTATACGATTCAGATGGGGGGGGGGGGGGGGGGGTTTTAAA
>JAISQR010000039.1 GCA_031274035.1 Treponema sp.
CCGTCCGATTATTCAGTATATTTTTGAAAGCGCCTTTGCGAAAAACGACATGGGTTACGCCTCCGCCATGTCCTATGCCCTTTTTCTTATTCTGGTGGTGCTTTCCTTTATCCAGATACAATTTCAAAATAGAAAGGAGAAAACAGCATGAGCGTACAAAGAAGGAACACCGCCGGAAGCGTGCTGCTTACCGTCATATCCCTGGGTATCGTCCTCATAGTTTTAAGCCCCATTGTCTGGTCCCTGGCGGTTTCCTTTAAGACCGAGGGTACCCCCATCAAGACCGCCTTTGACTGGTTTAAGCCTCCCTATACCTTAGGCAATTATCCCTATATTTTTTTTAAAAGCTCCGTGCCGACATGGTTTATGAACAGCGTTATCATTTCGGCGGTATCGACTTTTTTATGTGTCTTTTTTTCCGCCCTGGCGGCCTATCCCCTGGCAAAGATGGATTTTATAGGCAAAAACCAATTCTACTTTTATTTTCTCATGGGACTCATGGTTCCCACCGAGGCTACCATCGTACCCCTTTTTATTACCGCCAATTCCCTTTACATGATCGATAACTACGCCGGAATGATCCTGCCGATTATCGCCGGTTCCATGAATCTTATCATTATGACTTCTTTTTTTAGGAGCATACCCAAGGAACTCATCGAAGTGGCCCAGATAGACGGGGCAAAAAATCCTACCATCTTTTTTCGGATTGTGCTTCCCCTTTCCCGAACCGTACTTGTTACGGTAAGTATCTTCGCCTTTATCGGCAGTTGGAACAACTATCTCTGGCCCCTGCTCTGCGCCATGGGCGACAGGATGTTTACCCTGCCGGTGGGTATCCCCACCTTGATGAACACCTACACCGCCGATTATGTGGTTCCCTCCACCGCCAATATGGTGGCCTCCATTCCGGCGATTATTGTGTTCTTTATCTTTGAGCGGCAGATCACCCAGGGTATCGCCCTGACGGGGATCAAGGAATGACGCAAAACCGGCATTTGGGGATTAGTTAACGGTACTTTGGTTATTGATCAGGGCAAACTTTTTCATGATAAGATACCCTAAAGGAATCCAGCAGCAGGGGAACAATGGGACTATCAGAAGAAACGGTAAGGCGGATGAAGGAAGAACTGGGAGGGAGGCCGGATCCGAGCAGCCTGTTGCGCTTGCGGCGGACCGGGCTTTCTTTTATGGGGATTTTCAATCTTTTTCATAGACTGACCTGTTTTTTAGCCCTCCGACAGGGGCTGTCCTACCGGTGTTTCCCCCTTACCGGCTAAACTTGACCCACAATTCGACGATTGATTACCTGTCTTTTAGGAAGAATTTAACCGCCAAGGGCACATCGAACCGCGAACCTTCGGTTCGATGGTTCGCGGTTCGCGGAAGGAAAAAAGTGTTTTCTCACCAAAACTTTCGTGTCCTTTGTGCACATTGCGGTTAAATTTCTTCAAAATTTGGGTATTTTCGCGGTACTTGGAAGTAGTGTACGGGACCTTTTTCGTGTCTTTTAGTGCTTTTAGCGGTTGAATTTCTTAAAAGTAATTGCCGCAAAAAAATGATTGACATATAAAAGATACCGGTATAAAATTAATATTATGGGAATTTTCTAAAAATTTAGTTTTTGGGAAAGACTCATATATCAAGATTTTTTGCATAGAATAATCGCTAATATATTTTTATCCGGTGGAGGTATAAATGAGCAAGTTAGAAATTAAAAAACCATTTAATCCGTCTCCTTATTTATTCCTGTTACCCTGTATGGTTATATTTGTGGTATTTTTTTATATGCCCTTCGTAAAGACCATTGCGTATTCCTTTACGCTCACCAATTCACGGGGTAGACCTGTGGAATTTGTGGGGTTTGAAAATTATATTAAACAGTTTAAAAGTCCTATTTTCCTGAACAGTTTGAAGCTGACTCTTATTTTTGCCCCTATGGTTGGGATTCCGACCTTCTTGACAGCCTTTTTTCTGGCGGCTATGGCTAATGTACGGATGCGGGGAACCCGTATATACGAGGTTATGTATTCCCTGCCTATGGCCGTAGCGTCCGCCCCCGCGTCGGCCATTTGGTTTATGCTGCTCTCTTCGGGAAAAAACGGCATTGTAAACCACCTGCTGGGAACCGATATACGGTGGCTTCTGGACGCGCGGTATGCCTTGTTCGGTGTTGCCTTCGTAACCGTTTGGCTCAACATGGGTACCAGTTTTATTTTTCTGTTGACCGGCTTTCGTAATGTGCCGGATGAACTTATCGAAAGTTCCCGGATCGACGGGGCGGGGTATTTTAGGCGGCTTTTCAGCATCATCACGCCGGTGGTGTCTCCGCAGATATTTTTTGTGATATTCCTCAATATTATTACCTCTTTTCAGGCTTTTGCCCAGATCCGGCTCTTAACCCAAGGGGGGCCCAGTTATTCCACCAATGTGCTGGTATATACTATTTATCAGGCCGCCATACGGGACTCCCGTTTCGAGACCGCCTTTGCTCAATCCATGGTGCTTTTTGTGATTATCCTTACCATAACGATTATCCAATTTAAAACCGAAGACAGGATGGTGCATTACCAATGAATACGGCAAAATTTGCACGGTATCTATCCTTTGGGATCAAGTTGTTTATCGGCATCCTCATCATATCGCCCATACTGCTGGGGGTTTCTTTAAGTTTTATGTCCCCCGCGGAGATGGCTTCCATACCGCCCCATTTTCTACCCCAAGAGCCCGTAACCTATACCTACCAAAACGCTACCCGCACAGTTCCAATTTTCAACTTTATGATTAACAGTTTTATCGTGTGCGCCATTGTTATTGTGGGGCAGATACTGACCTGTAGTTTCGCTGCCTATGCGTTTTCCTTTTATGAATTTAAGGGCCGCAGGATCCTGTTTATGGCCGTGTTAAGTACCATGATGATTCCGGTGGACGCGATCATCATTGCGAATTATCTCACCGTATCCCAGATGCGGCTCAACGATACCTATATTGGACTTGTTTTCCCTTACCTCACCTCAGCGATGGGTATCTTCTTGATGCGGCAGTTTTTTCTAACTATTCCCCGCGAACTGCATGAGGCGGCCACTTTGGACGGCTGCCGGGATATACGTTTTCTTTTTAATATTGTGATGCCTATTTCCAAACCCGCCATTGCCTCCTTGGGGGTTTATATCTTTATTCAGGTGTACAACCAGTTTCTGTGGCCCCTGTTAGTAACCAATACCAACCGGATGCGCACAGTCCAGGTAGGAATGAGCATACTCAAGGAGGCGGAAGCCGTCGATTACGGGGTGGTACTGGCGGGGTCGGTGTTGATCCTCATCCCCGCGGTGCTGGTATTTATCATCGGTCAAAAATATCTTGTAAAGGGAATGACCGCCGGCGCGGTAAAGGGCTGATCGGAGCCTGTGGGAATTTGGTGAATTTTTGCATGAAGGTGTGCCAAAGGCACACTGAGCAAAAAATCCACAAGTGCAATCGGACACGAAGTGTCCTCGGCTGCTAGCGGTGAGGTTCTTTCCAATGAACCTCCCGGGTTCCAATAAAAAGCACATAACGGATTCCTAGAGTTTGTTGCGCTTCGCGTATTGTATGGATATTTATACCCTACAATGCAATCGGACACGAAGTGTCCGCGGCTCCTAGGAAGCCGGTGAAAATTTATATTTGAGGGGTATGACGGATGAAAAAGCTATTTTTCTTTTCGGCGCTGATGTGTGTTACTATGTTGGCATTTGCCGCGGGCGGGGGCCAGCAAAGCGGTAGTAGCGGCAAAACCAAGGTAGTGTTCTGGCACGCCATGGGGGGACGCAACCAGGAAGCCCTGAATCGGCTTATTGATGCCTATAACGCGTCCCAGGATAAGATCGAAGTGGAAGGCCAGTATCAGGGAAACTATGACGATGCTATCACCAAATTACGGGCCACTCCCAAGGGTGCGGGGCCGGATCTGATGCAGCTCTACGATATTGGTACCCGCTGGGCCATTGACAGCGGTGCTACCCTGAAAATGCAGAATTATATCAACCGGGATAAGTATGATATTTCAGACTATGAACCCAATATTCTGGCCTACTATACTCTGGACGGCGAACTTTATTCCATGCCTTTTAACTGTTCGTCCCCGCTAATCATCTACAATAAAGAAGCCCTGGCCGCCGCCGGGTTGGATGCCAAGACCGCCTTCCTTACCATGGACGCATGTCTTGATACCGGCCGGAAGATCAAGGCTGCGGGATATGAAGTGGGCGGCTCTTTTACGAATTACAGTTGGGTTTTTGAACAGTTGGTATCCATTCAGGATAAGGAACTTTTGGATAATGGCAACGGACGGCGGAGCAGGGCCACCAGGGTAATCGCCAACGACGCGCTGCTCAATATCTTTACCAAGCTCAGAACTATTGTACAGGATCCTTCCAATAAAAACTATGGTAAGGGTACTGCGGAATCTAAGAATCAGTTCGCTACCGGCACGATTGGATACATCCTTGATTCCTGTTCCATATATGCGGATATATCTTCGGCGGCCGGGGGTAAATTCTCCGTTGGTTTTGCCCCGGTGCCCAAGGTGAATCCCGGCGATTCAGGCGGTGTGTCTGTGGGCGGCGGCTCTTTGTGGCTTATGGATAACGGCGATACCAAACGTGCCGACGCGGCCTGGGACTTTGTCAAGTTCGTAACCGGCGCCCAGCAGCAGGCCGAGTGGTCCATAGGAACAGGGTATCTGCCTATCCGTAGATCCGCGGTTAATCTGCCTTTCTACCAAGACTATATCAACAACAAGAATCCTGAGCTTATTGTCGCTATTGAAGCCCTTCGTAATTCCAAGCCCTCCTGTGCGGGTAGTGTCATGGGGGTATTCTCCAAGGCCCGGGTTATTATTGAAAATGAGGTGGAAACCATGATAAATAATCCTGCCGCTGTTACGGCCCAAAGCGTGGTGGACAGCATCGTAAGCCAGATCAACGAAGAGATCACCTTGTATAACAGGACGAATTGAGAGCAGAGGTACATTGAGCAAGAGGAGGCTCTGAGATGAAAGTAGTTGCCCACCGGGGTTATTCCGGCCTGTACCCGGAAAATACCATGACGGCATTTAAGAAAGCTGCGGAAGCGGGCGCCGATGAGATTGAACTTGACGTGCAGCTTTCAAAAGACGGCGCCGTGGTCGTTATCCACGACGAATCCCTGAAACGGGTTACGGGACAAACTGGTTGGGTGCGGGATTTTACCCTGGAGGAACTGCGCGGTTTCGACGCTTCCGTACTCTATAGCGGGGAATTCGGTTTTAACCCTATTCCCTCGCTGGACGAGTATTTTTCCTGGGTTAAGACCACGGCAATCACTACCAATATCGAACTCAAGAACAGCCTCTATTACTACGAAGGACTTGAAGAAAAGACGATTGAACTGGTGAGAAAACACGGACTGGAGGGGAAGGTAATTTTTTCTTCATTTAACCATGCTTCTCTCTTTACATGCAAGAAGCTGGCGCCCGCTATTCCCTGCGGCCTCCTTGTAGAGCATGCCGATGTGGGCAATGCCGGCCTCTATGCCAAAACTTGCGGCATGGAGTACTACCATCCAGATATCACTACCCTTACCAGGGAAACCGTGGAAAACTGCCGTATCCACGGAATAGAGCTTAATGTCTGGACCGTCAACGATATGGCGGGCCTTCTCCGGCTTGAAGCCTGGAACTGCCGGGGAGTAATTACCAATTACCCCGCGGTCTGCAAGGTCTGGTTTACAAAAAACGCCAAAGGCGCTTAAAAAGAGGATGCCCGTCCAACCGGGTAACAGTGTATATCTTGGGAATATCGAGCCGCTCCCAAAATTCGGTTAGCGCGGATATTTGTTCCGGTGGGAAACGGGTTCGGAAAAAGCGGTTAAACGCCCGTTTTTCCTACTAAATTCAAGGAATCTTTCCTAAAACCTGGGTTTAGATATAGTTGGAGCCTAATTAATATATGGAGAGGAGATTATGAAGACAGTATGCGGGATTGATCTGGGAACCCAGAGTTGTAAAGTGGTTCTGTATGATTATGAGAATAAAAAGCTAATCGGCCAGGCCGCCGCGCCGGTGGATATGATTGCGGAAAACGACGGTACGCGGGAACAGAAGGCCGAATGGTACGACGCGGCCTTGAAAACTTGTTTTGACAAGCTCGATCCCGCAGGTAAGTCTTCTATTGAGGCTATAGGCGTTTCCGGCCATCAGCACAGTTTTGTGCCTCTTGACGGTGAGGGAAAGGCTATCTACAATGTCAAACTTTGGTGTGATACCTCTACCTCGCCGGAGTGTGATGAACTTACCCAGGCTATAGGCGGTGAAGACAAACTGATAGCCGAAACCGGACTTCCCATGCGGCCCGGTTATACCGCGCCCAAGATACAGTGGCTTAAAAAGCATAAAAGTGAAATTTTTAGCAGACTTGAACATATTTTGCTTCCCCACAACTATATCAACTACCTTTTTACCGGCGAGTATTGCGCCGAATACGGCGACGCTTCGGGCATGGTACTCTTTGACGTGCGCGGCCGGACCTGGTCCGAAAAGGTAAGCAAGCTGATCGATGAAAGGGTACTGGGCTGTCTGCCCCGGCTTATCGGGCCGGAGGAGAGTGCGGGGACTGTTTCCGCTTCCGCCGCAAAGCTCTACGGTATACCCCAGGGCATTCCGACGGCCGCGGGCGGCGGGGATAATATGATGAGCGCCATCGGTACAGGCACGGTGAGGGACGGCTTCCTCACCATGAGCTTGGGAACATCGGGGACGCTTTTCGGCTTTTCCAACACGCCTGTAATCGACCCGAGCGGCAACCTGGCGGCCTTTTGTTCGTCAAGCGGCGGCTGGCTGCCTTTGCTTTGTACGATGAACTGCACGGTGGCAAGCGAGGAATTCCGCGCGCTTTTTGGCCTTGATGTAAAAGCCTTTGATGGGGAAGCGGCCAAAGCCCCTATAGGCGCAGACGGTCTTGTAACGATCCCCTTCTTTAACGGGGAACGTACCCCTAACCTTCCCAACGGTAGGGCAAGCATCAACGGGATAACAAGCGCCAATTTTAAGCGTGAAAATATAGCCCGTTCAAGCCTTGAGTCGGCAATTTTCGGTATGAGAATTGGTCTTGAAGGGTTCAATGCGTTGGGCTTTAAGGCCAGGGAGATACGTCTGACCGGAGGCGGGGCAAAAAGTCCGCTTTGGCAGAGCATAGCCGCAAATGTGATGAATCTGCCGGTAAGGGTGCCGGCCTCCGCCGAAGCCGCGGCTATGGGCGGCGCAATCCAGGCCCTCTGGTGTCTTAAAAACCTTAAAGAGAAGTCTTCTATTGAGTCCTTGGTGGACGATCATGTAGCTATGGAAGGCGGCCTTACTATACAGCCCGATCCTGCCTCGGTTGCGGCCTACGACAAGGCATACGAAGTGTATTCACGTTATTTGGAAGCCTTGAGCCCGCTTTATCGCTAAGTCAACGCATATAGTGACTGACACCGGCGCCGGAAGCATTCGGGCAAGTCTGGAACGGGAAATCGGGCGGGTCGTCTACCCGGCGAATGCCCTTGAAAGACGGACCAATTTTACCGAACCGTTTAGATTAATCAGGCTGCCCCGCATCCTACACCACAATACGGCCTTTTTTGTCCGCAATGCTAATCACCGCTTCCGCGCCGGAGTTAAAGTCCATAAAGTCGGCTTCCATGCCGTCGCTAAAAATAACGCCGTTTTCCCCCATAAGCGATTCGAGGCGCAATGGCTCATCCCCGTTTATCTTCCCGAAAACAAGGTTGGTCCCGGTGCTCTTACTGGGAAAAGGTTCCCTTACCGCAAAGATAAGTTCTTCGGCGCCCCATTTCCCTACCACCTTTGACAGTTCCGAGGGGCCGTAGGTTTTCTTTTTACCGATCCTCGGCGCGGACGGCTGCACGGGCAGGAGAATCTTGTTCATTGAAAGAAAATCGGATCTCGAATCTGCTGAAAGATAATCTGTAAGCCTGCGCGATCTTTTTGGATTCCTCATGCGGCGTATAGCCTTTGCCTCGGATGCAAGCATCTGTTCTCCCTCCGCGGGGGCCGCTTCTTCCGCACCATGCCGGACATCTTCATATACTTCCTCGTCGGCTTCCGTAAGCTCTTCGCTTTCCTGTTTCCCCCCGTAAGGCCGGCCTATCACCGAAGCATTGAGCCGCGAGGCTCCGGCAATAATGCTCTTCATCCAGCCGGTTGAACCCAAGCCGGTGGAGACTATTACCCCGCTTGAAGACTGGGGTTCTTTTAAACCCCTGAATTTGATAACATACCTGGCGCTGGTATGGGTTTTCTGGCCGATAAAAAAATCATTTACCGCAAGCAGTTCCTGTCCGCTTTGCAGCCGGGCTTTTGCTATAGTAACCTCTTCGTATTTCCGCTTTCCCCGTATGGTATCATCGATAATTTTCACCGCGTCCTCTGGAGCAAAGGGAAGCAGAACACCGTCCCAGCGGCTCTTATCGGGGTTTAGTCCGATTAAGGGCTGCCCCCCAAGGTATTTAAGCGTGTTGGCGACAAGTCCGTCCTGTCCTATAACCACGACCACATCGTTTGCCGCAAAAATAAAATTGGGAAGGTACTTCCGGTCAAGGACCTGTATAGAGGCCAGTTCTTCCAGATTCTGCCGGAGCTTCTTTACCGATTCGGTATATTGATTATGCTCATCTTCGTATTCCGCAAAATCACCGCCAAGCCGCTTAACGTAGAACCGCGCCTGGGAAATGGTATTCTGCGCCTCCAATACTTTTTCAAGGCGCGTCTCCCGTTTAACAATGATGATACGGTTTTCAAACTTTTTCATTAGACCTCGTATTAAGAATCCGGCTGTTCCGCGGGGCGTGTTTCCGCGGCTCCTAGGAGTCTGTTGCACTTGTAGGTTTTCATGGCTTTTTTGCTAAAAAAAGCCATGAAAACCACGATTATCCGGCATCCTTACGCAGTTTGTAAGGTAAAAAACCGCCTAATCAGCGGTTTTTTAAG
>JAISQR010000081.1 GCA_031274035.1 Treponema sp.
GCAATCTCTTCGCCCGCCAGGTTAATGTGATACGTTTTCGGCCTCGGCATACTTCACCCCCTTTCTTGAGTAAAGTATACCATATGTTATGCCGTATATCAACGATACAATACACTAGATTTAGTTATTAGGCATTACGCCCCTCTTTCCTCTATCCATCATACTTTTTAGATCATCACCCCAAATTTATTGCCGTTTTATCCCCCGCCTTTTACGGTTCCGCGTTGCAGAAAGGCCGCCGCTTGCGCGGCAATTATAAAAGCCATGAGTGGAATGGAAGAACAAGTTATACTTTCGAACCTATGGTGTTAAGCTCTCTGTTCCGCCCCTGTTTTCTATACAATTACAATTTTGAAAGGGTTTTAGCCGGCAAAACACTCCTACGTTGAATAGTTACGAGGCGTCTCCAGAAATCAGTTATTCTTGGGAGCGCCCATCACTTACAGGTCCGAAGGATTGGCAATGAACCCCGCAACAGCAGAAGCGGCGGCGGAGACGGGGCTCATCAGGTGTACCATACCGCCCTTCCCCATACGCCCGTAGAAGTTGCGGTTTGTGGTTGACGCACAGACCTCGCCGTCGGCAAGGACGCCGTTGGACATACCCAGGCATGCGCCGCAGGTTGGGTTGGTAACGCAGAAACCCGCGTCCAGGAAGACCTGGATAAGCCCTTCCTCCAGGGCCTTTGCATACACGCCCGTAGTGGCAGGGGAAAGTACGCCCCGTACCGTAGCGGCAATTTCTCTTCCCTTCACTACTGCCGCGGCTGCTCTGAGGTCTTCAATGCGGCCGTTCGTGCAGGAACCAATGTAAACTTGGTCTATCTTCGTACCTTTAAGAGCGCGGATAGGCTTAACCTGATCCGGTTTGTAGCCAATGGTCGCAAGCGGCTCCAGGCTGGAACAGTCCATTTCCACAACACCCGTATACTCGGCGTCATCATCGCTGCACCATGCCGCAAAATCGGCCATAGCATCTTCCTTACTTATATAGAACTTATCGCCGTCTTCAGGATAATTTTCCGCTCCTCCCCCGTCAGCCTTCTTTTGAATGAACGGCCAGAGGTACTCCACGGTTGTCATATCGGGCATACAGACGCCGCTCGTGGCGCCGGCCTCAACAGCCATATTGCAGATGGTCATGCGGCCTTCCATACTCAGATTTTCTATGACAGGCCCCCGCAGTTCCATAACCTTACCGGTAGATCCGTTCACGCCCAATGCGGCGATAACGGCAAGAATTATATCTTTGGCATAAACGTCCTTGGGGAGCTTGCCGTTCAGGTTGATTTTAAGTGTTTCGGGCTTCCTGAACGCGCAGACCCCTTTGAGTATGCCGACTTCCAGATCAGTCGTTCCTACACCCGCAGCGAATGCGCCGAATGCGCCATGCGTACAGGTATGGCTGTCACCCATGATCACGGTAAAGCCGGGCCGGACATAGCCTTTTTCTGGGAAAATCGCATGGCAGACCCCGTTCCGGCCTATGTCAAAAAAATCTTTAATGCCATGCCGTTTCACCCAATCCCGCAGTGTTTTACCCTGTTCCGCTGTTTTGGAGTCTTTAGCCGGGCTTACATGGTCTATCACGGCTTTGATCTTGCTGGTATCAAAAATGCTATCCAACTTCTTCGCCGCAAGGTCGTTGATAGCGATAGGCGTTGTAATCTCATGGCAAAAAACCCTGTCCAGCCTCAGTACCCAGGTATCGCCGAACGGCCTATCCGCAACATGGGCCTCGAAAATCTTTTCCGCTAATGTCTTTCCCATTATTTTTTCCTCTAAGCAAGTATCTATTGAAATCCGAAAAATATCAAGAGTTTTATAACTACTCAAGTTTATGCGCTTCTTCATATGTGTTTTCACGTACCGCTATCCCCGCACAAGGCCTAAAGTATACGGAGTTTTCACGTATAGACACAAAGAGGATAATTTATTATACATATATTTAGGAGGAATGATGAAAAACAGGAAAAAGAGGGATTCTCTGATACCGGTATTCATGTTTATTGCGGCGTTTGTGTTGTTTTGGTCTTTTGGGCCTTCGTTTAGGCTTTCCGCGTATGCGATGCGTGAAGACGGCATCCGTATCAGTATGGGCCAGGAGCGGGATGAATTCATTATAGAGAAGGGAAAGACGCATATCCGTATGCCGCTCGACGCCCAACTGGGTGATCTCAAGCATGTCATTGATATGCTCAACGGCACAGAAGGTACAGACGGCCTTGGCCTTGATACCATAAGCGCAAAATGGAATATCTCTACGGCCGGAAGCGAGTATGCTTCCATCGAATTAAGCGAGCAGGGCGGCTATATCGTTATTGATAACAAGGCAAAACCCGATATTCATGTCGGAATCTATCAGATAAAAGACAGAAATACTATCAAACTGCTTAATTTTGGAACGATGGTCCTTGAGCCGCAGACCGATGATGATATCCGTTTTACCTTTACCGATAAGGACGGGCAAAAAATTTCTATGCTGGGTGCAAGTAGATCGGGGCATGTTGCTGAATCTTCCCGAACGGATATCCTTTGCAGGACATGGAAATTGATTAAATACGACGGCCGGGGTACAAAGGATACATCTATGGACGACGCCTTCTTCTTTTCAAAGGCCGGCACGTACCTCGTTACCTATCCCGATCGTGATCCGGCCCTTGCCAAATGGCGCTGGCAGGACGCGGACGAAAAAGTACTCCAATACTCTTGGGATGACTGGGATAGTTACGGTATTGCAAATATCAGGGTTCTTGATAATCAAAACCTGCAAATTGAAGACGCGCACGGCCGTAGTTCCGGTGTTGCCGCCAATGTATTGGATCTGATACCTCATAATGAGGAGTGAACATCCCCCTCCCTGTGTAAATGTAGTTTTAAGGAGAGGTTTCCCCAAAACTTCAGGTCTTGGGAGACAAGTTGTGCTTATCCGGCTGCCTTGGATGCTCTACATTTTTAAAAATATCCGTTATATTTTCAATATTCGTGGTATCCTTAAAAAACAGACAGGGGTTCATAGATGCCCCTTAATCTACTAAACCAAGGAATTTGTTATGCGTTTGTTAAATAACCTTTATGTGCTCACCGGTCCTGCATTTGGTACTTTAAGCCATGTCTATGCGATAAAGTATTCAGGAGGGCTTATATTTATTGACGCCGGTATGAAGGATGATTCGCTGCCGCAGATAGAGAAGTGGCTTAATTATTGGGAACTTACGGAGGAAAAAGTAAGCCATGTACTCATAACACACGGGCACTGGGACCATGCGGGGCTGGCCGCTCATTACCGGGAAAAAGGCGCTCTTATTGTAGCTCACCGCGCCGACCGTGAGATCATCGAGGCCGGGCGCCCTCCCGCTGATGATCCTATGCAGATTACCTGGCCCCCATGCAGGGTAGATATAGTTCTGGACGGGAACGGCAAACTTAATATTGCCGAACTTAACTTCGAGGTGATTTACGCACCGGGCCACACCCCCGGCTCTGTAATCTACCGTGTTAACCTTGACGGCAAAGATGTTTGGTTTATGGGAGATTTTATCCCGCCTGAAGGCCGTCCTGAACATAACAGTAAACACGGCTGGACCGGGGATGTCCGTTTTTCTTCCAAACACTATATCGAAAGCTTTAGAAAAATTGCCAAGATGCAGCCTGATTGTGTACTTGCCGGCCACGGTTATCTCAGGGTGGACGGCTGCGGGGAGTTGTTTAAGAAAGCCTATGCCGATATCCTGCTGGCTTGGCCTTCGCGGTAACCTGGCGGCCTGCTCTACATGAGGATTTTTTGCTCAGTATGCAAAAAATCCCCCAATTAACGGGCCGCCGCGGAAACTTCGTTTCAGCCGGCGTTTGTAAAGCACCATCGAACCTCCGGTTGGCGGTTCACATCCATTCTTGTGATTTTTTATACATTTTCACATACAAGTGCAATAAACTCCCGGTGTTTTTAACCCCCGCTTCTGAGTAGTTACAATTTTTCAAAAGAATCTGAAACTTCACTCGGTTTTACCACGAAAAACACGAAATGCACGAAAAGAAAACAACCATCAAGGGTCGCAAAGGCGGGGAAAAAGAGTGTTTTCTCACCAAAACCTGCGTGTCTTTTCGTACCGTTAGCGGTTGAATTTCTTAAAAGTAAAATTGCTGGATTACTCATAGCTGTTGAAAATATTCCAGTTATGGGCTATACTTAATACTATAAGTATCAATACAAGGAACCTTTAAACATCAATTCCATATAAAATGTAATGAACTACCCCGCCCTTTAGGGCGAGGTATCATATTTTTTCTATCCGAAAAAATCTGTCGATGGATAGGAAATTGCGGACTTTCAGTCCGAAAATACTGCGCGGTTTCATACCCCGCCGTCTGCGGCAAAAATTTAAATTTTCGCCCTAAAGCTCCACCGCGAACCCTCTCCCGCGAACCGGTGAGCGGGTTCTTGGGGATATTACACCCGCGCATTCTAATAAAGGGAGGATTTTTTGTATTTTACCATAAAGCAGGTTTCGGAAAAAACAGGACTTCCTCCCCATGTGCTCCGTTATTACGAGAACGAAGGGCTTCTTCCCTACGTCGAGAGGAGCCGTAACGGTATACGCCGCTATTCCGAGGACGATCTGGAATGGCTGGGCCTTATCTGCTGCCTTAAAAATACCGGCATGTCCATTAAGCAGATAAAGAGCTTTGTAGAACTCAGCCTTGAGGGCGACCATACCTTAAAGCAGCGATGCGATCTGCTTTTGGAGCACAAGAGGCAGGTGGAAGAGCAGATACAGGAAATGCATAAACACCTTGAAAAAGTAACGTGTAAGATCGATCATTTTACCAGAGAGTACGAGCGGGTTTTCGGCGTAAAGGCGGAATAGCACTGTTGCACCCTAAATCAGTCCAGATAAAGGCTAAGTTCCCTCAGTTCCCTGATGCGCGGCCCTTGGTGGGCGGGGTGTTCGTTGTTTTCATCTAGCAGGAGACCTTTACCGCCCAGTGCAAGATAACCCGCTATGTATTTGGGGTAATCATCAATAAAAAGCGTTGTTTCAAGGGATGAGTTCAGACATGCGAGGACCCGCCCGTATACATCCGGCCTTGGCTTCCCCTTAAAGTTATTCCAGCGTATATCAAAGATAGAGCCGAAACAGGATCGTATGCCGAGCCGGGCAAGGACACGCCCGGCATGTTCCATAGGGGAATTAGTCAGTATGGCTTTGGGCAGTTTAATACCTTCAAGAAACTCCCCCAGCGCAGGATCGGGCGGAAGGATTTCGGCCTCGTCTTCGGGGTGGATCATCCTGAAGTAATGGTCTACGTCGTTAAGTCCCTCTTCCGCCATAAGCCATTCCAGCGTAGTGCCGTAAAAGGCGATGCGTTTGGCCCGCAGCTTGGCGGCTTCTTCCTGTGAAAGCCCCAAATAGCCCGCGGTAAATTCTGTAATACGGCGGCTGACGTTTTGTTCAAGGCCGTAGCGCGAAGAATAGAGCGTATTGTCCAAATCAAAAAGCAGGTATTGAATCATCCTTTATTCTATCATATATTAATATAATATGGAACTCTCTGTTATCGGTTATAATTCAACCGAAGCGTGGATAAGAACAGCGGAAACAGTTGAAGAACTTCTCAGTTACCAGAATCCTTCAGGGCTTTCTTGGATCAACATAGATGGATTAAAGAATAAAGAAGCGATTCAGCAGATAACCGAACATTTTGGGATACATCCGCTGACAGTTGAGGATATTCTGGATACAGAACAACGGCCAAAGGTCGAAGAATTCGATACCTATCTGTTCTTTACGTTTAAAGCAATTAATCCGCGGGTACAGATGGAACAAACAGCGCCCCCGTTTCCGGTATTTGAGCAGATCAGTATTATCCTTATGGAAAATACCGTGATAACCTTTCAGGAGATACCCGGCGATTCCTTTGACGGGATAAGAAAGCGTATACTTAATAACGGCGGACGTATCCGCAAGATGAGGGCCTGTTATCTTATCTGGGCCCTTCTGGATTCGGTAGTTGACGAGTACTTTATCTGCCTTGATAATGTCAGTAACGAGCTGGAAAAATTTGAGGAACGGTACACTAACGATAAGGACACCCAATTTATCCCCGAT
The DNA here is from genome assembly GCA_031274035.1 of Treponema sp. GTDB lineage: Bacteria > Spirochaetota > Spirochaetia > Treponematales > Breznakiellaceae > JAISNI01. The sequence continues at coordinate 6,110 of JAISQR010000081.1, forward strand.
TTACAGAAGATCAAGCAATACCTTAACCGTATACGGCGCATTATATGGCCGCTCCGCGAAAGCCTCAATATCCTCATGCACCTGGATACGCCCTTTATTGATAGTTCCCTTGAGCCTTTCCTTAAAGATGTGCATGACAATGCCTTACAGGCTACAGAAACGGTGGATAGCTGCCGAGAACTGGTTTCAGGTATGATGGAGGTGAACCTTTCCGTTGTGTCTGCAAGGATGAACAATGTTATGAAGGTGCTTACCATCATCTCTACCATTTTTATCCCGCTTACCTTTATCGCCGGTGTATACGGCATGAACTTCGCCCACATGCCCGAGCTGACTTCTCCGTATGGATACCCTATTACCTGGGCCGTAATGATCATTGTTGCGATAGGCATGTTAATCTTTTTTAAACGCCGTCATTGGATATAGGAGTTGTTTATGTTTGGTAATCACTCTGAACTTCTCATTGAATGTTATGGCATAGTTGCTTCTATTCTAGTTGCGCTCAGCCTAACCATGCGGAATATCAAAATGCTAAGGATAATCAACCTTATAGGTTCGTTTGCCTTTGCGCTCTATGGTATTCTCATCTCTTCCATAGCAATCGTCCTGCTCAATCTTTTTACCGTTGGGGTAAATGTTTATTATCTTGTAAAATTGTATAAGGAAGCCAAACTTCAAAATATTTTCGATATTATGTTTTTAGAGAATGAAGATGATATGTATACCCATCATTTTATAGCGGCCTATAAAGATGATATAGGCCGGTTTTTTCCTTCATTTAGCGCCGAACTTGAAAAAGACAGCTTTGCCAATCTGCATATCTGCTTTATACTGCGCCGCACCCTGCCGGTATCGCTTGTTGTCTTCCGCCATGAACCGAATGAAGAGATTACCATTGTTCTTGATTACGCTATTCCCGATTACCGCGATTTTAAGAACGCACAATTTTTCTTTGAATCCGCTATTTCCCGTATTGCTTCTCCGGGAACTATTCTTAATGCGGTAGGGGAAGTACCCGCCCACTGCAAGTACCTCCGCAGAATGGGCTTTACGGAAGTAAGCGGGACGGAAACCCCGGACATATCCGTAAAAAACAGGGCTGTCCGCTTCCGTAAGATAGTAGGAGAGGCGTGAGGCTTCTTTCCGATACCGACGCCGATATTTCCCTTGCCGCACAGTCCTTAAAGGCGGGGGAGCTTGTCGCCTTTCCTACCGAAACGGTCTACGGTCTTGGCGCGGATGCGTTTAATCCTTCCGCCATTGCAAAGGTCTTTGAGGCAAAGAAGCGGCCTTACTTCGATCCCCTTATCATCCATATTGCGGATGCGGATTCTCTTGAAAGAATAGCCGATCTCTCTACGCTTGACGCCGCGGTTCTAAAAAAAGTCGAGACCCTTACCGGCAGTCTCTGGCCGGGTCCGCTTACCCTCATTCTTCCTAAAAAAAGCCTTATCCCTGATATTGCAACAAGCGGCCTTAAAAGCCTTGCCCTGCGCCTGCCCGCCCATCCTGTTGCCCGCAAGCTCATCCGCCTTTCAACAGGGGCGGTCGCGGCCCCGTCCGCCAACCGTTTCGGCTGCCTAAGCCCAACCCGGGCCGCCCATGTGCAGGAGCAGCTTGAGGGCGGCATTGATTTTATTATCGACGGCGGCAGGACCGGCCTGGGGCTTGAGTCAACCATCCTCGATCTCTGTTCCGGCCTTCCCCGTATTTTAAGGCCGGGCGGCTGTTCCAGGGAAGCTATCGAAGAGCTTATAGGCAGGGTAGAAGCCTCCCCCGCGCCCGGAGGGATCCCGGCCGATCCGCCCCGTCCCAGCGCACCGGGCCAGCTTAAAAGCCACTATGCCCCCCGCACCCCTTTGTCCGTTTATACCAGGCTGGAAATGATCGAGGCGCCGCCTGAAGCCGGTACGATATATCTTTTCTTTGACGGCGTTTCCCGCGAAACATGGCTTGCGAGATACGCCCCCCTCCTGCCCCCCTCCTGCCCTGTGCATACCCTTTCGGAAACAGGGGACACCCTGGACGCGGCGGCTGTTCTTTTTGATCTGCTTCATAACCTGGATCGCCTGTCTTTAAAGGCGATCCGGGCGGAGCTTGCGCCTGAATTAAAGCTGGGGCCCGCAATCAACGACCGCCTCCGCAGGGCGGCCGTACGTTAACCGTCAACAGGCTGCTAGGAGCCTGTGGGACTTTGGTGAATTTTTGCATATTCATGCAAAAATTCCACAAGTGCAATCGGACACGAAGTGTCCGCGGCTGCTAGTACACAGTCTGTATTGTATATGTGAGTCTATGCGTAAGGACAATTTTTTAATATAACCACGGACAACACAGACTTCACGGACGAAGAGGGAATATTGAACAAAAAGCACATTAAGGACATAAGATAGGTGAAAAGGTAATTCCTTATAATATAAAGAAATACAATTTTATATGCGCCGGCCCTGGGACTTAACCCCTTTCAAATAAAACCAAAATATGAGTATATTATTATCGAGGGGATTTAATGCTGAAGTACCGATGCGCGATCTTCGATTTAGACGGGACGCTTGTAAATACTCTTGAAGATATAGCTTCGTCTGTGAACAGAGCCCTGGAATTATACGGTTTTCCCCCTATTCCGCATTCCGAATATGTTCAAAAGGTAGGCTGGGGTATTAGGCGCCTTGCCTTCCTTGCCCTGCCTGAATCTGAGCGGAATGAAGAAACTGTCCTAAAAATAGCCTCTTCCGCCTCGCGGTTTTACGCCCAGGCGCCGTTCGTTTTTTCAAGGCCCTATCCGGGGATTCTGCCTCTTGTAGCCGAACTTCAAAGACGGAAGGTAAAAACGGCTGTGCTGACCAATAAGCCGGATACGGTAACCCGCCTTATCATAGACGGGCTTTTCCCGTTGAATTCCTTTAATGCGGTACAGGGGGACATGCCCGGCGTAGAACGTAAGCCCGATCCTCAATCCACTTGGGATATCCTTATCGCACTGGGGCTTACCCCGCGCGATGCTGTCTTTATCGGCGATTCTGAGGTAGATATAGAGACGGCCCGTGCCGCTCAATGTTTTGCCTTGGGCGTAAGTTGGGGCTTCCGTCCAAGGCAAACGCTGGAAAAGGCCGGAGCCGCCCGTATAATAGACAACCCTGAAGAGGTGCTCGGCTTTATAGGGCAGAATATCTTCTGAAAAACCCGCTAAGGTTTTTCAGATTGCCGTATATCATCTAAAACAAGGGAGAAAAAGATATGGATATTGATGATCCGCAGGTAGACGAAAATATGAGAGAGATGGCCTTAACCTTAGCAAAGATCAAAGATAGCGATTTTATCGAAGAGTTCTTCCGCTGCCTTTTAACACCCGCGGAGATTGCAGATATTGCGGCTCGTTGGGCTCTGGTTAAGGCGCTGGACAAGCAGATCCCCCAGCGGGAAATAGCCAGGGAACTCGGCCTTTCCCTCTGTAAAATAACCAGGGGTTCCCGCGAACTAAAAAAACCAAACTCTGCATTTAGGCGTATTTTGAATATGCCTTTCAGCGGCAGTTGATTGTTTGACTCAGGATACATACCCCGTCAGACCTTTGGTCTGCGCTTGCTCCGGGGTATCTTCATTTTTGGTAACCGCTCGGGCCTCATACGGGGATAGCGGAAACCGGCGTAGTATAATCGAACCTCCGTGTACAACGGGGCTGCTTTTACAACCTAAGTTTTAAAAGCAGCCCTCATTTTTTACCTAATCAGGATAAATTCCACGCGGCGGTTCTTCCACCAGTTGGGCCTGTCGTCGAAGGGGACAACCGGCTGGGTTCCGCCCATGCCTATATAGCTAAGGCGGTTCCGGGCAACACCAAAACCGACAAGGCGTTCAAGTATGGCCTGCGCCCGCGCTTCGCTTAACGGCTGAAGTTCCTGCCGTTCTTCCCTATCCTTTGCTACAGGGTCATTCACTGTCGGGTTGGCATGGCCTTCAACCTGTACCTTGTAGTCCCTAAACTTATTAAGAATTTCGGCAATACGCCGCAGCACCCTCAGATTGTTAGCCACCGTTTCGTCGGACAGATTATTAAAGTCAGCCGCGTTTTGCCGGAAAATAATTGACGGCACCTGCATACGCAGCCTGCCTCCATCGCGGATAACCAGGACATCCACCCCGATTATTCCTTCCAGGATGTCTTCGTTTCCAAGAACGTCCTGAGCCCTAAAGGTATAAGGATAATCAGTTGCGGCTTGGACAAGTTCGTTCCTCGAACTGCGCCCGTTCCAGGTAAGCTGCGGAGGCGGTGTACCGCGTCCTTCAAAACGGTAGAATACCGGGTAAGGCGCCTCCGGTTCCTTGATTTCAAGGCTCCAGGTTCCAATAGGAGACGCATCCCGCGCGCTCAGATTAATAAAGAGCACATCATCCTCGCCGTCATCGTCAGGACTAAAGTATTCCGGCCTTGAGTTAAAGCCGAGTACCGGAGCGGTTACATCCACCAGAATGGGCGGGGCGCTAACCTGGGCCTCATCCCCCTTCGTGTAGGAGACATAGACCGTTGGGGTAAATCTACCTTCCCGTATATTGCCCTGCACATCCAGACCGTTCCAGCCCAGAGAAGGCGGGGGAACAGCGCCATTACCGCTTGCCTGCGAGAAGGTACGGAAAATCCTGTTGGATTCGTCACGGAGTTCCAGCCTCCAGTCCGATATTCCGTCGGGGATAGAGAGGCTTATATTGAACCTGAGTGCGTCCGTTGTCTGCCTGGGCCTGGGCGCAATGGCCTGTACCGTAGAACTTAGGATGATCCGCGGTACGCGGGTGTCCAATACTATACCGGGAAGGGTTAGCCTGGTTGTATTCCCCGCGGCATCGTTTCCGGTAAGTGTTACGGTATAGGTTCCGTCCGCGGCCCTATTGCCGGCCTGATCGGTTCCATTCCATACAAGAGGCGTCGAAGGCGGCCTTCCCGTCCATGACCAGTTCCGTACAACCGCGCCCCTTGCATCGGTAATAACGGCAGCCCAGTCATCGTTCCCCTGGGTAAGTATATCTAAGGGGATCGTGTCCTGTCTGCCGTCTCCATTCGGAGAAAAGATAGTATAGGCCGAGGAGAGCGTACCCCTTGGGGGTTGGGTATCAAGGATGAAGGGAGTCGAAACCGCGGAAGGCTGATTCCCCTGGATATAGCGCATCTCTATCCTTGCGGTATAGTTCCCGTCGGGAGCAAGTGTTCCAGTACCGGTTCTACCGTCCCAGGCAAGGGATGAAGGCGGCGTTCCCCCGCCTTCAAAGGAGCGGATAGCTGTTTCCGAACCGGCGCTTAGAATATCAAGTTTCCAGTTTGCGATACCGGTACTGATGGAAAGCTGCGGCGTCAGGTTAAGGGTATCCTTTACACCGTTGCCGTTAGGAGAGAAGGCTCGCTGATCGGTGGTTATCTGAACCGGCGTATCCGCGGTACTGAGGACAAAGGAGACTGAGTTGGAAGCTCCGCTATTACCCGCCGGATCAACACAACGGAGAATATACGAATAGGTATCATCGGCGGCAACCTCTCCGGCATTGGTCCTGCCGTCCCAGCGGACCTCGGGCGCCGGTATACCGCTAAAGGTGAATGTCTTTACCGGCGGCACACTCAACGTATCGGAAGCACGGCGGATCTCACCATTCCAGGTTTCTTCGCCGCTTCCCTCTTGATAGATGATCATTTCATCCTGGATACCGTCGTTGTTCGGCGAGAATGCGGTGAACTCAGCCCTCACTGTTGCGCGAGGCGGTGTTATATCAAGGACGAAGGCGCGGGAGGCCGCATTGGGCTGATTACCCATGTCGTACTTTACTTCAAGCCGGCCTACATAACCGCCTTCCCGGGCAACAGCGCCGGTTGAAGAACGTCCGTCCCAGGAAATCGTTGAGGGTACCGCTCCTCTGCCCTCAAAGGTTCTGATCGGATTTGAACCGTTTATGGGGTCGCTGTAGATATCAAGTTTCCAGTTTACAATCCCCCGCGCTACCTGTATCTGAGGTATAAGACTGACGCTGTCCTTGAAAAGATCGCCGTTGGGCGAGAACGCCCGCTGATCGGCGCTTACCATGATAGGCGTTTCTACGGTACTGAGCGTAAAGTTTACGATGTTGGATCTGCCGGTGTTGCCGGCGGCATCGGTAGAAATTAAGAAATAACTGTACTGCCCGTCAGGAACGAGCGCTCCGGCATCGTTTGTCCCATCCCAAGTTATCCGCGATGCGGGAATACCGGTAAAACGGAAGGTCCTTACCGGACGGGCCGGATTTGAGGATGAGATCAGCGCGGAACTCAGGTAAATCTCGCCCGTCCAGGCAGTTTCGTCCGATCCCTCTTGATAGATGATAAGTTCATCCTGATTCCCGTCATTATTCGGCGAGAAAGCACTGTATTCAAGCCTTACCTGTGCACGGGGAGGTGTTATATCCACGTTAAAGGGCGGGGTTACCGCAGAAGGCTCATTTCCCATAATATAACGGAGTTCAATCCTGGCCGTATAATCCCCTTCCGTAACGATATTACCAGTCTGGTTCCTCCCGTCCCAGGAGATATTGCCGGGCGCGCCGTCCTGGCCTTGAAAGGTACGGATAACGGATCCGCCGGCGCTCACTATTTCCAGTTTCCATTGAGCTATACCGGAAACTACCTGTATCTGAGGCTGTATCATAATGGTGTCCTGCACCCCGCTTTCATTCGGGGAGAACGCAAGACTATTTGTGATAAGACCCGCCGGTGTTTCTACCGTGCTCAACACGAACTGGACGGGAACAGATGAACCGGTATTCCCGGCTTCATCAGTCGAAGTAAGGATATAGCTATAGTCCGTATCCTCGCATAAGGCGTCATCATCGTTACGTCCGTCCCACTCAATACGTTCAGGGGGTAGGCCCGTAAAACGGAAAGTTTTGACCGGCTCTGAAGCAGGATCGGAGGCCGGCCTCAGTTCCCCGCTCCAGACCGCTTCCTCCGATCCCTCTTGATAGATGATCATGGTATCCTGCTTCCCGTCGTTATTTGGAGAGAATGCCTGGTACTCGATCCGCACCGAAGCGGCAGGGGGTGTTATATCCAATGTGAAGGTTGGGGAAGAAGCCGGCGCTACATAGCCGTTTTCGTAGAATATCGACATATCGCCGCGGTATACACCTTCGGCCAGAACATCACCCTGACTGCCATGACCGTCAAAAGGAAGCTGGGCAGGAGGGGCGGCTGTACTCCCGGCCCCGCGAAGGGTCCTTACAACGGTTCCCGCGTTGTTCAGAATCCGCAGTTCCCAGTTTGTGATCCCTTTCTCTATCTCGATAACGGGGCTGAAAACCACCGTATCCTTGATTCCATCTCCATTGGGCGAGAAGAAAGCGTCGTTTATAAGAAGGCTGGCCTGGGGCTGTCTTGTATCAATGATGATATTGGGAAGAACGGCGCCGGCGGCATTGAGGGCCCTGTCTACGGACTCGATCCTGAATTCGTATGTACCGTCCGCAGCTATACGCCCGTCATCCGTTGTGCCGTCCCAGATCACCGTAGCGGGTGAACCGTCGTGGAAACGATAACTCTTTATCTTGGTTCCTTCCGAATCGTAGATACCCGCGTCCCAGAGTTCCTCCTTGGAACCGGACACTTCAATTTGAATGGTATCCTTATTCCCGTCGCTATCGGGCGAGAAGATCAGATCCGGTTCAGAAAGCTGGGTAATTTCGACATCAGGCGGAGTATTATCCAGCATCACCTGGTATGTTTGGGAAACCCCGATGTTGCCGTTATCATCCTTTGATATAATAACAAAAGAATAATTCCCGTCCGGCGCAACCGTCCCGTCTTCCAGCATCCCATCCCACTTGAAGGATGAAGGCATTTCCACCGAGGCTTTGACATCGGCAACGCGGTTTACCAATTCCTTAAAACCGGCCCCCTGCTCGCGCAGCGGCTTGTTCCGGTAACTGCGTACCGTTTCGCCCCGCTCGTTTTTAACTTCCATAGTCCATTCAGAGACATAACGTTCATCAGTTATGGTAACGGGGAATTCCATTTCATCGGCTTTGCCGTCGTTGTTAGGGGATATCCAAACGGTTTCAGGATAATCCGCGGCGATGAGTGGAGGGGTTTTATCTATTTGACCCAGGGTCCAGGTAAGGCCGCCGCCGATCCCCCAATCGTCTTCATAGAGAGGCTTGGCGTCCAGGTCTATACGGATATCACCATCCAAAGGAATTTTACCTGCGGGTTTACCAGGATTAGGTTTAAGGGTAAGATGGAAACCCACTCCCAGCGAGGGGATATAGGAAGCCGCATTCCCTTCAAGACCTTCCTTCAAATTAAAGGATTCGGAAATCGAAACCGTTACAAGTTCCGCCAACAGGGCGGAAAGGCCGATCTTCCCGGTAACGTTTGAAAATGTAGGAAAACCCAGATCCGCGGCAAGCCTCAGCTTAATAGGATCAGGCTTCCCCCCGCCCTCTATATGGAGAAGATCGAGGGATACACCGGCTATTAGGCTGAACATGGAAGGAGTCCAGCTTAGACCCATACCCTTGAGGGCGCCGCTTACGGTAAAATTCTCAAAACCCAGAACCCTGCCCATATTATACCGCACGCCGAGATCCGCGGAAACCGTAGTTCCGTCTCCAAAACCCAGGTTAAGACCGGCGCCCACATTAAGGCCGGTGTAAAGTTCCTTGGCCGCGTATAAATTACCTCCATAAGTAGTGCCCAGGGGAAAATTTTGATCAAAGGGGCTTTGCAGGAAACGGAACGACCCTCCGAATACCCCCCATCTTGTGGGGACAAGCGCGCCCAGATTGATTGCATTTCCGTATCCGGTTTCATCCCCCCCGCCTACAAGGCCCAAATAGCCTACATCGAACACGACGCGCTGGGCGTCTCCCGCGGCCGCGGGGTTTATTGCGCTCTGCGCCGAAGCGCCCTGATCGGTAATAAAGGCCCCCGCGCCGGCAAGGGGGGGAGCGTAAATATCCAGCGCCGTATCGGCGCCGTCAGGAGATGCGCAAGCAATCTGGGGGTACAATACAATAAAAGCCGTCAGTAACAGCGCCGTAAAGGGGGTGATTAATCTGCGGTTCATAAAAAATCCTTATAAAAGAGCCTTTCCCAAAACTTCAGTTTTTGGGAAATCTACCTCAGCTTTAAGGGAAAAAACGGGCTTCAAGCCGCTTTTTCCAAAGCCTTTCCTAAAACTAACCGAGTTTTGGGAAAGGCTCAAAATTCACCAAATATAACCGGTCCAAACCCTAAAAATCAACATACATTGGACTTGCCTAGGAGCCGCGGACACTTCGTGTCCGATTGCACTTGTGGATTTTTTGCATATTCATGCAAAAAATCCCGATCAATGGGCATGCTTTCGGAGTTTGCAAGGTATAATCGAACCTTCGGTTCGCATTCATATTTATGAATATTTATACCGTTTTATGCGCGAAGCGCAACAAACTCCTAGGAGCCGCGGACACTTCGTGTCCGATGGGACTTTGGTGAATTTTTGCATGAATATGCAAAAATTCCGATTAACGGGGCTCCTTTGGGAGTTTGCAAGGTATAATCGAACCTCTGGTTCGCAACCTCTGGTTCGCAACCTCTGGTTCGCAACCTCTGGTTCGCAACCTCTGGTTCGCAACCTCTGGTTCGCATTCATACCATTTTACGCGCGAAGCGCAACAAACTCCAAGGTATGTTCTGGTAAGGTATTTGACTCAGGGTCCGTACCCCTTAGTTTCGCCCCAAGGGGCCGGGGTATGGACCCTTCGCAAACAATCAACCATACCCCGCCGCAGAGCGGTCGGGGTATGGTTGTTCTGGTAAGGTATTTGACTCAGGGTCCGTACCCCTTAGTTTCGCCCCAAGGGGCCGGGGTATGGACCCTTCGCAAACAATCAAATTTGAAAACTATCAAGAAGAACAATCCTGTAGTTAATTATATAGTAATTTGAAATTTTTTAAAAGCCCTTTTTTGGAAAACACCAGCGGTTTTACTTTTGAGTCCCCTCCGAAAAGGGGCTTGTTTGCAAATTTGACATTTCTAGTCTTTCGTAAGTCATTGTATTATAAAGACTTAGGATTTCAAAAAAAAGGTCGAAATTTACGGAAACAGAGTTTTCTGAGGGGACTCACTTTTAACCACGAAGATGCACGAAAAGAAAACAACAACTAAGAACACAAAGGGAGGAAAGAAGCGTTCTAATAAAAACTTTCGTGTTCTTTGTGCAACTTTGTGGTTAAATTTCTTCAAATTTGGGTATTTTCGCGGTACTTGGAAGTAGCGTACTTTCCTTTTTCGTGCCTTTCGCGGTTGAATTTCTTAAAAGTAAAATTGCTGATTAGGCACTGCGCCCCCCGTAATGCCTAATAAATAAATCTAGCCGAAAAGACGGATGCCTAATAACTAAAAATCCAGCCCAAAATATAATGGTTCTGTCCCACAAGGAGGAACCGAATGAGGGTAGATATGCACAGCAGAAAGGAAATTATTAAGGCACATTACCAAGCCTACCAGGGAGCCGGGAAAAAGGAGCGGGGGGGAAATCCTTGACCGGCTGGTACCCACGACCGGGATGAA